>CAMGRE010000027.1 GCA_946061355.1 uncultured bacterium
CAGTGCCATTATCTGCATGAGCTTCGTACCATTGCAGGATGTGCCGCCTTTGCCGACTGAGACTGTGCTGCTGAGGCTCTTTATCAGCTTTACCATCAATGTGGCCGGACGGGCATGAATCCCCACCTCGTCCTTTATCACATAAGTAAACTCTACCATTTATATATCACTCTCCGTAAATGCACCCATGAGATTATCAAAGGCTGCGAACCTTCTCTTTTAAAAGAAGCAATTTCGGCGGTGCCACTGACAGACCATCGATTCCCATTGCCAGGAATTCCTCCGTAAGCGTAATATCTGCTCCCAGCTCACCGCAGATAGCTACACTGACACCCCTTGCATGGGCATTTTCTGCCGTCATCCTTATCATCCGCAATACTGCCGGATGATGAGTGTCAACGAAATTTTCCAGATTTGGATTCTGTCTGTCGGTTGCCAGTGTATATTGGGTCAAATCATTTGTCCCGATACTGAAGAAATCCACTTCTTCTGCCAGCATATCGCTGATAATTACCGCTGCCGGAGTTTCTATCATAACGCCAACTCTTGGGCATCCTATATCTATTCCTTCACCCAGCAGCTCCTGTCGGCATTTTTCCAACATTGCCTTCGCTTCTCTCACTTCCCATAGAGAAGCAATCATCGGAAACATTACAGATACATTGCCATAAGCAGAAGCCCGTAGAATCGCCCGAAGCTGGGTACGGAATATTTCCGGTCTGGTAAGGCATATACGAATAGCCCGACAGCCAAGAGCCGGATTACCCTCGTTGTCCATCTTCATATAGTCAAGCTGTTTATCGGCACCTATATCCAAAGTCCGGATGATTACCTCTTTTCCTTTCATACCCTCAGCCACAGCCTTATAAGCCGCAAACTGTTCTTCCTCTGTTGGATAATCATGGAATGCATGCTGGCACAGGTCACAATCAGATCACCGATTCCCGACAGTCCGCTGAACGTCTCAGCCTTACCTCCCATTGCCGTACCGAGCCTCGCGATCTCTGAGATGCCTCTGGTGATCAGCGCTGCCTTGGTGTTGTCCCCGTAACCGAGTCCGTCCGCAATACCGGCTGCCAGCGCAACCACATTCTTGAGCGCAGCACCAAGCTCAATTCCCAGCACATCCGGGCTGGTGTATACACGAAATACCGGGCTCATGAAGACATTCTGCACATACTCTGCCGTTTTCCTGGAATGCGCGCCGACAACAATCGTCGTCGGTATGCCTCTTCCCACTTCCTCCGCATGGGACGGTCCCGACAGCACCGCCACATCCGCCTGCCCAACCTCATCTTCGATCACCTGGGAGAGTGTCATCAGTGTGCTCTCCTCAATTCCCTTTGCGACATTAACAATAATCTGATGATCTGCCACATAGCTCTTCATATTTGCCGCTGTACTCCTGACAAACGGCGACGGAACCGCCAGCACCAGAATATCTTTTCCCCTGACTGCAGACTCCAGATCAGCTGTGACTCCGATCTTCTCATCCAGCACTACCCCCGGAAGTTTTTCCGCATTTTCTCTCTTTTCGGTTAAAAGAGTTACCTCCTCCTTAAGTGCTGACCAGATGGTCACCTGATGTCCGCTATTGTGAAGCAGCACTGACAGCGCCATTCCCCAGCTTCCTGCTCCGATCATTCCTATTTCAGCCATTTTTCTCCTCCTGTCATCATTTTTAGTATCTTATGGCCTTCTCGATATACATTATGTAAACCATTATTCTATTCTACTGCTCACTCTTTTTTGTCAGATACGTACGTCTCTCTTCACCCTTCAAAAGACGCACAATATTCGCCCTGTGCTTCCAGTATGCCATGACGGTAAGGAAAGCCGCGATCGCATACATCTCAAACAGATACGCCTGACTCATGTGGAACACGCCATACTGTCCCAGCACTACCAGTTCGATCATAAATCCAGCATAGACCAGAAGGGATCCCAGTGACACATAGTGTGTGGTCAGGAAAGCGCCGAAAAACAGGATCACGCCCATCGGAATAAATGCCGGATGAAGGGACAAGACAAGGCCTGCCGTACAGGCAATCCCCTTTCCTCCCTTGAAATTCATGTAAAACGGGAAGTCGTGTCCGAGGATCACACCCGCAGCCGCATACATCATCAGCAGATACATCATATCGGGATGGCTCTGGCCAAACACCAGTCTGGCAGCACAGACGCCGATCACACATTTCAGCACATCTCCCGCAAATACGATCAGTCCGGCTTTTGTTCCGAGAACGCGCAGTGTGTTCGTCGTCCCGGCATTACCGCTGCCATACTGTCTGATATCGATCCCGTGTGCCTTTCCGTAAAAATACGCCGTCTGAAAATTTCCCAGCAAATACCCAACCACAAGACATATGATCCGTTCCATTTAATTCTCCTTCCTTTCCCGTATGATAAATTTGAGAGAAGTTCCCCGGAAGCCAAAAGCCTCCCTTATCTTATTCTCGATATACCGCGTATATGAAAAATGCATCAGTTCCTTATCATTTACAAAGATGACAAAGGTCGGCGGCTTCACCGCCACCTGCGTGATATAGTAAAGTTTCAGACGCTTGCCTTTATCGGACGGCGGCTGCTGCAGCGCTACCGCTTCCGTCATGATCTCATTCAGCACACCCGTCGCCACACGCAGGGAATGATTCTCGATTACCATATCGATCAGGTCAAACAGTTTCGGCAGACGCTGTCCCGTCACGGCGGAGATAAAGATCAGTTCTGCATAGGGCATATAGGAGAGCACCTCCCGCACCCTGTCCGTGAATTTATAGATGGTCTTGTCATCCTTTTCCACCAGATCCCATTTATTCACCGCAATGATCACACCTTTGCCGCGCTCATGGGCGATCCCTGCGATCTTGGCATCCTGTTCCGTGACTCCCTCGACCGCATCGATCACCAGCACCACGACATCTGCGCGCTCCACGGCACTGACGGTGCGCACGATCATATAGCGCTCCAGTTCTTCCTTAATCTTGTTCTTGCGGCGCAGTCCGGCAGTATCGATAAACACATACTCTCTTCCGTTATGCACCACCTCCGTATCAACGGCATCTCTGGTGGTTCCGGCAATATCCGAAACGATCACACGGTTTTCTCCGATCAGACGGTTTACAATGGAAGATTTCCCAACATTCGGCTTGCCCACGATGGCAATCTTCGGTCTCTCATCTTCCTCCTCATCCCCCGCATCCTCCGGGAAATACGTGATCACCTGATCCAGCATATCTCCGATGCCAAGCCTGTTGGCTGCGGAGATCGCAACCGGATCTCCAATCCCCAGATTATAAAACTCATACACATCCGCCATATATTTCTGGAAATCATCTACTTTATTTACTACAAGAACAACCGGCTTATGCGATCTGCGCAGCATATCCGCCACCTTGGAATCCGCATCCTGAAGTCCCTGCCGCACATCTGTCATAAACAGGATCACGTCTGCCGTATCCATGGCAATCTGCGCCTGATCACGCATCTGCGACAAAATCACGTCACTGCTGTCCGGTTCGATTCCTCCGGTATCGATCAGGGTAAATGATTTGTCCAGCCATGTGACATCCGCATAGATCCTGTCTCTTGTCACACCCGGTGTATCCTTCACGATAGATATCATCTCTCCGGCCAATGCGTTGAACAGCGTTGATTTCCCGACATTCGGTCTTCCCACGACTGCCACGATCGGCTTTCCTCTTTTTTTACTCATTATATTCTCCTCCGGTTTGTATTCCCATCAGATTCCGGGTCAGGTCATACCCGCTTGATTTTACAATATTTACAGGTACTTGTAAAGCGTCGGAAAGCTCCGTCACCGTCATATCATCCAGGAATACCTCCTCCCCGCTTCGCAGCACATTCTGCGGAAGCAGCAGCGCTTCTCCCAGTTCCTTTCCGGATAACTGTGCCCTGATATCCTGTCCGGTGAGCAGTCCGGACACCGTGATCCGCTCCCCAAAAAAGTCATTGCGAATCGGGTAAACATGCACCTTTAACCCCGGCTGCAAATGCATGAGCTGATCTGTGATCTGCCTGATATAAGGATACGCAAGCAGCCCCGTCGCAACGGAAACCTCACGTTCCCGCTCCAGACAATACTGCTGCTCCTCAAGCTTCTGAATGGCTTCCTTTACTTCCTCCTGCAGAAGTCTCAGCATTCCAACACCGTTTTCCAGCTGCAGATAACCGTCATAGCGTTCCGCCTCCGGCATGGGAAGTCCGGCCAGAGCATACCACTCGTCACTCGCATGGACAAAATGAAGTCCGTGCTCTCTGTACAGCTTCTCCTGCCAGCCATGGATCACAGAGAGGACCTCAACCGCATCCTCCTTCGTGAAAGGCTTAAGCGGATACAATCCCTCCCGGTACTTGGACAGACCGACCGGCACCACCGATACACTCTCAAGCTGTGGAATATAACGCGTCAGATCGCTTATGCTGCGCTCCAGCTCAACTCCGTCATTGACTCCCTTGCACAGGACGATCTGTCCATTCATCGTAATGCCGGCCTGATAGAGCGTGTCCACTTTTTTGAGTGCCTCCCCGGCAAAGCGATTGTTTAACATCCTGCATCTGAGTTCCGGGTTCGTTGTCTGAAAAGAGATATTAATCGGTGACAGATGATATTTGATAATGCGCTCAATATCATGCTCCGACATGTTTGTGAGCGTCACATAATTTCCCTGCAGAAAGGAAAGTCTGGAATCATCATCTTTAAAATACAAGGTATCCCGCATTCCTTTCGGCATCTGGTCGATGAAACAAAAAATACATTTGTTATGGCACGAACGGTAATCATCCATGAGACCATTCTCAAACTCAATGCCGAGGTCTTCCTCATAGTCCTTGTCAATCTGAAGCAGCCACTCCTCCCCGGAAGGTTTTCTGAGCAAAACTTCGATATACTCATCCTGTATATCATATTGGTAATCAAAAATATCCTCAATCTCTTCCCCGTTTATCGAAAGCAGGAGATCTCCGGGCTCCATGCCCATCTCTTCCCCGATTCCACCGGGTTCCACCTTGCTGATCCGGTGTCCTTTTCCCGTCTTTTTTTCCATATCCTCAAAAGCTCCTTTGTCCTTCCATTCTACTAGAATTTTCTTGACGTGTCACTAACATAATGATATAAATTTATTGACAAAACACCATTACTATTCCTTGTTTTCCAGGTTTTCACAGGAGGGAATTATGCCTGACGTCCAAATACTGGAGTCTGCCCTGCCGGTAGCTCCCCTGAAACTCATTGCCATGAAATCTGCAGAAAAGCTTGGCCGCAGAGTAAATGAATATCTTGTAGATTTCCGTAAAAATATTCATCATTCCCTAAAAAACGATCCCGCTTTCCGCGGGTATGCGGAAGACAGTTTTCTGTGTGATGTGGAATGTCCCCGTTTCGGAACCGGGGAAGGAAAAGGGATCTTTTATGAAAGTATCCGCGGAAAAGACCTATTTATACTTGTGGATGTATGCAATCACAGCCTCACTTACCGCGTCAACGGTTTTACCAACCATATGTCTCCCGATGATCACTATCAGGATCTGAAACGTGTCATTGCCGCAGCTATGGGAAAGGCTCACAGGATCAATGTGATCATGCCCTTTCTGTATGAAGGCAGACAGCATAAACGTTCTACCAGGGAATCTCTGGACTGCGCGTTTGCGCTTGAGGAACTCAATGCAATGGGTGTAGACAATTTTATCACCTTTGATGCCCATGACCCAAGAGTCCAGAATGCAGTTCCCCTTGCCGGCTTTGACAATTTCACGGCACACTATCAATTCTTACGTGCCATTCTCCGCAACGTTCCCGATCTTCTGATCGACAAGGAGCATACTCTCGTGATCAGCCCGGACGAAGGAGCACTCAGCAGGGCAGTTTATTTTGCCGGCGTACTCGGCGTTGATACCGGAATGTTCTATAAGCGCCGTGACTATTCCACGATCATAAACGGCAAAAACCCTATTGTGGCTCATGAATTCCTGGGAGACAATGTTGACGGCAAAGATGTGTTCATCATCGACGACATGATCTCCTCCGGAGAAAGCATCCTGGATACTGCCAGACAATTAAAATCCATGAACGCAAAACGCGTATTCTTATGTGCCACCTTCGGGCTGTTTACAAACGGTCTTGCTTCTTTTGACAAAGCATATGAACAATGTGTGTTTGACCGTATCATCTGCACAAACCTGTGCTATCTGCCTCCGGAGATCCGGCAGAGGCCCTATTTCCTGGAAGCGGACATGAGCAAATTTCTGGCATCGATCATTGATTTTACCAATCATGACAGCTCGCTCGGCAATGTGCTCACACCTACCGAAAAGATCCATAAGATCCTGGATCTCTATAACCAGCGGGAGGATCCCGATATCTGAACAAGCTGACATCACTCTAAAAAAAGACCCTTTTACAAGGGTCTTTTTACTGACTTTCTTCGCATTCTCTTTGCCTGATATAGCAATCTGTCCGCCTCTTCCAGTTCCCGCGAAACTTTCATATCATTTTCATACACAAACTCTTTCATTCCGATCGAGCATTCGACCAGATATGGTTTTCCGGAAGTCCTGTTATGTTCTTCCAGATATGCCTTGATCCTCTGAGGCAGCGCCTGCCCGTCTATCCCGGCCGCAGCAGGCAGCACCGCAACGAACTCATCGCCGCCGATCCTTGCGATCAAAGCAGCCTTACCAAGACATTCCTGCAATGCAGCAGCTACAGTGTAGATCGCATAATCCCCCTCCACATGTCCGAAATTGTCATTGATCTCTTTCAGATGATCCAGATCAGCAAAGATCATATATGCAGTCTGACCTTCTCTCTCCTCTGCATCTTTCAGCATGGATTCCACAAGGCCTCTTCTGTTCTGCAGTCCGGTCAGATCATCCAGGCAGGAAACATACTGCAGAACCTGATTATTCTTCTGCAGTTCTGCCATGGCATCTTCCAGCCTGCGCTTAGACTCATATTCTTTCTTATTCATCTCCAGGAAATGAAGGCCGGTTGCCAGATGAAGGCTGACGACATACGCATCGGATATTTTGTCATCTCCGATCTCACACATTAATGTACCATACTGCACATCCTGATCAAACAGTGTGAAGGTCACAAAGGTATGACCTTTCCCCTCCAGAAAAGATGACATTCCTTTCTCTTTGGTAATAGCCGGCCTTTCTTCTGCGTTATAAGCAACAACAACGCCCGCTTTCTTCTTTGCCGCCATAAATACAGTTTCCGGAAAGACAACACACCCCTTCTCATCAAAAGGGATCGGCTTCTCAAACAGGAGCAGGAATGCATCCTCGATACCGAGACGCTTCAGTTCACCCATTGCCCGCTCATATGTTTCCTTTTCCCGATATCCGCCTCCCATGACCTTTCTCAGATAATGAGGTCCGACCCACGCATTCCTACAATATTCGATCTCCAGATCGCCCCACTCCGTGCACAGGGCACTCAGGATATATTCCTGTAACGCCTCCATCATACGTACTATCTGTAAGCGCTTCTCATGGTCTGGCCCAATCGTCACCAGTTCAAGCATAAAACAGTTGATCTCGTTTGCGATCTCTCTTGGCGCAACGAGCCTCCACATTTCTCTCTGCAGCACTCCCGCCAGCATATGCTGAACAGCAGCGACATGTGTATTGATCTCCAAGGCATCCGTCCGGAAAAACACCTCATCGATAACATATGTGACAATTCGTTCAATAATAGCGGAATACTCTCTCCGGATCTCTTCATTTTCCTCATTCAACATCGTTCTCTTCACGATGTACTCAGAGGTCTGAAGGATCATTCTCTTTGCATTGGAGCGTTCCAGTCCATGAAGGAATCCCATACTTCCGGTCTTGCTGCAGCCGCAGCTCTCTCTCAGACACGGGTTGGCCGGAACCCGCACTCCGCCGGGCTGTTTCCCACAGCAAAAGTCCACCGCTGCCATCAACGCCCTGTAACCGATATCATATCCGTTCTGACTCACTGTTGTGAGGGGCGGATCCATGCTGGAAGCCATCTTAAAATTATCGTATCCGGTTACTGCAATATCCTTGCCGACAACCAGCCCTTTCTTCCTGCATACGCGGTATACACAGGATGCCATATCATCATTGGCCGCACACACCGCCTCCGCATCAGGGTGACTGTCCAAAAATGCAGAAACCTCTTTATCCAGATACTGTGAGTAATCTCCCGTGAGGATCATATCCTCACTGACCGGCAGACCGTGCTGTTCCATGGCATCGAGATACGCCCTGCAGCGCTCCGAAGCGTCCCGATTGTCCAGAGGACCCCTGATATGCAGTATCTTGCGGTAATGATGCTTCTCAATCAGGTGATTCATGATCTGCATCACTCCCGAATAGTTGTCACTGATGATGTAACCGTTATTTTCGACGTTCGATTCATCCTCCAGCACAATATGAGGAATTCCCCGATACCTCTCAAAGAAGTGTTCCTTCTCATCATCATTTAAAAAGACACACAGCGTTCCATAGGCGATAATCACTGCATCCAGTCCGCCAAACAAAGCAAAGTCATATACCGAGTTAAACTGACGATCATAGTTCTCCTGCGAAGCAACATTGTTCATCGTCCGGTAAAAAGCATTACTCTGCGTTCCCAAAAACAACTGAAGATTTACCGGCATCTTCGCCGCCGCATCATAAATCCCGTGGAGGAGTTCCTTGGGATGTGCCGTATACACATTTCCCATGATCACTCCGATATTATATATCTTCTCATCCGCACTGCTTTTCTTCATCACCGCACCTACCGGTCAAAAATTGTAATACTATCCTATTATATCAAATATGACAACAGCTTTAAATAGGTCACCGTCAGAAAAAATTTGAAATTTTCCTTTTTGCAGTTCCGTGAGATTCTTGGCAATCGACAATCCCAGGCCGCTTCCTTCCGTAGAACGCGCCACATCTCCCCTGATAAACCGTTCCGTCAGATCCTCCACATTCATGTTCAAAGGCTGGGCAGAAATATTTTTTAATGACATCCTCACCTTTCTTGCGCCTTCCGCATCCGTAAAAGATTTTGCCTCCACATAAACTCTTGTATTTTCCATCGCATACTTGCAGGCATTGTTAAAAAGGTTCTCCATCACTCTCCAGACTCTTCTGCTGTCCGCATAGATCAGAAGCGGTCCGTCATCAATATCCGTGATAATCTGCAGCCCTCTCTCCTCAAACTTTTCAACAAATTCTCCCACTGTCTGGTTCATCAGCTCCGTAAAATTGAGTTTGTCACACTGCAGTGTAATATTTCCCGAGGAGATGCGAGACACTTCCACCAGATCCTCCGTGAGCTGTTTTAATCTCTGTGACTTACTGTCAAGCACTTCCAGATACCCTTTTATCTTTTCGTTTTCAATCGGCTCCCGTTTGATCAGACCCACGTAATTCACGATCGAAGTGAGCGGCGTCTTGATATCATGAGATACATTTGTGATCAGATCCGCTTTCATTCGTTCATCTCTCATGCTGGTCTCCACCGCATTTCTGATCCCGTTGCCGATACTGTTCACCGCCTCCGCAAGGATCTTATTGTCACCGTGCATTCCGTTCACATTGATCTGATAATCCAGATTCCCTCCGCGGATATTCTTGATGCCTTCCAGTATTTTCCCTTTCACCTTACTGTCACGGTAACAAAGTCCTCCCACAACAAAATCAATGATCAGAAGCAATAAAAAACTCCAGTGACTCTTTGACGGCATCCTTCCCCCAATCGAGACAAGCCCGGCATTTACCATGAGAAATGCCAGATACGGGACCCATGTCCTGACCACATTGCGACTGTCGTCATAGATTCCCACCAAAAAGCTCTGGCACTTCTGAAGGAGTTTGCAGACCAGGAAATTCTTCCAGAAATAATCGGCTTTGATTCTTCTGACCAGGCTCAGATAAAAGAACAGGATCACAAGATTCGATATCAGCACGCACAGGACAAGCACCGTAAACCGCTCCACCAGCTGTGTATCCATATAATAAAACACTTGTGTGACGGAGGCCGCTGATATCAGTATCACTGCCGAGCATGCGATCAGCGCTACAACCCCCGCAATCTCATTAAACCATCTATCAAACCAGATCAGACATACTTCTTCCCTGTCCGCTTTCCTTCCGGAAAGCATTGTCAGCCAGATCAAGAGGCCCAGCGCAAGCAGCCCGCAGATTGTCCCGGATAATACCAACAGATATCCCGGCGCTGCAACCTGATAGGCATCCCGCGCTTTGGCGTAAGCATCCTGATAAGGGAACTGTGTGTCCACCCCAACCCAGATCCTGGTATTATCCGGATAAGCATAATTAAACGCATTCCAGATTCCCCTGACACTTTCCTCCCGGATTGACGTATTCGTCTCATAAGAAAATGATGCCGGCGCAAAGCAGATATATCTTCCCAGCGCGGAAAAACTGTCCGTGATCTCCTGAACGGTCTTCCCTTTCATCTCCCGGTTGGAATAGATCGCCGTATTCTTATCATTTTCCCGGATGATACAATATGCAAAATTGTGCTCCGCGGACCCGTAATAATTCTGATACTCTTTATAATTCCGATAATTCTCCCGCAACATATCAAGCGTATCCGTCAGATACCACATCATCTCATTCAGTTCTTCCACGCTCTCCACATGCGCAAGCAGAGACTGGCCGTCCACAGGGAGATAGCGTTCGACGGGCACCTGCACCCACTCAGTTTCCTCTTGAGTACCCTCCGACTCTCCCTCCTCCAAAAGCATTTCCTGTCCATGATTCTCCGCGATCATCTGTTCCACTTCACTATAAGGGAACTCCTGGATGGAAATATCCGCCTGCGCCCACTTGATCAGATCTCCCAGATAATACCGGACGCTTGTGTCTGTCACGGGAAGCTCCTCAAAATGCCTTGCATACTGTTCAATATCAATCTCTTTCTTCTTATCAAACACCCCTTTTGTCTCAAACTGATCCCGGATCACACAGTACCTTACCGCATCATTCAGATCGTCATATAACATATCGTTAAACACATCGGAATCAATAAAGGCCGCGCTCTTAGAAAAAGGACTGATATAATAATGCGATACGGTTCCTCTGCTCTCCACATTGATCACCGCATTATTGGAAACAATTCCAATACACAATGATCCCAGTATGACAAAGAGCGTTTCCGCTATCACCAAAAATATTTTGATACCGTTTCCGTACCGCTTCCGCATAATTTGCGCCTCCCGTTTTACGTCTCTACTGCTTATCAATCTTATACCCGACACCCCAGACCACTTTCAGATATCTGGGCTCTCTTGGATTGATCTCTATCTTCTCACGGATATGCCTGATATGGACTGCAACCGTATTATCCGCTCCGATTGCCTCCTCATTCCAGATACTCTCGTAAATCTGATCAATCGAGAAAACTCTGCCCGGATTCTTCACCAGTAAAAGCAGAATATTGTACTCGATCGGCGTCAGTTTGACCGGCTCCCCGTCCACGTAAGTCTCCTTTGTGTCATCATTGATCACAAGCCCGCCGCTCTGATAAATATGATCACCTTCCGGCACACTGTTGATATTGCCGAGTTTCGTATATCTGCGCAGATGCGAGTTGACTCTTGCCACCAGTTCAAGCGGATTAAAGGGTTTTGCCACATAATCGTCCGCTCCGATGTTAAGTCCCAGTATCTTATCCGCATCCTCAGTCTTCGCCGATAAAATGATGATCGGAATACTGTATTTCTCACGGATCTTGAGTGTCGCATGAATGCCGTCCAGTTTCGGCATCATCACATCAATAACGAGAAGCTGGATATCCTCTTTTTCCAGGACATTGATCGCTTCCTCACCGTCATACGCCTTAAATACCTGATACCCTTCCTGCACCAGATAGATCTCTATTGCATCCACAATTGCTCTGTCGTCATCACATACAAGAATATTTGCCATATCACATCTCTCCTCTTCTGAAACGATTGTACCGTACATTTTTTAAGGGATCCCGGCGGTTTTCTTTAAGGTTTTCTTAATTTAACCATTGAGGCTTAAAAACGCCCCCAGATTGCCGCGTTTCCCCTGACTGGCCCTGTGGGAAAACAGGATATCAGGATGGCAGCAGGTACAGATTTCCGCCATGCTGATATGATCCTCGCGGATGCCGGCGCGAAGCAGCACACGTCGGTTTGCTTCCCAAAGATCCAGTAGATATTTTCCGCCGCCGCGCGAAAGTAGCATCGGATCGTTCTCCCGAAGCCCAAACGCCTCCGTAAACTGTTCCGCCACATCCTCGCTGACCTCATAACAATTCTGGCAGATAGACGGTCCGACTGCGGCAAGGATATCTCCCGGATCGCTCCCGAACAATGTCTGCATTTTGAGAATGACCTCCTTCCCGATCATGCCGACCGTTCCCCGCCAGCCGGAATGGCACAGACCGATCGCCTTTCTCACGGGATCCACAAAATAAAGCGGCACACAGTCCGCAAAGAAGGCGCCGAGCGTGACACCCGGCTCATTCGTCACAAACCCATCCACGTCTGTATAATCCCGCTCCTTTAAGATCCCTTTTCCGCCGTCCTTTTTGCCTACATATCTCACATTTGTAGTATGTGTCTGATAGGTCAGGACGATCTGAGACACGTCACGTCCCATGACACCTGCGATCCGCCTGAAATTCTCATCCACATTCTCCTTTTTGTCACCGCGCGTATAACTTAAATTCATGGAGGAAAGACACCCCTCGCTGACTCCTCCGAACCGGGTGCTGAACAGGTGTGTCACCACCCCGCTTTTGTCAAATGCCGGAAAGGTGAGCCAGACTACTCCGTCTTTCTCATGAATCTCCATATTGCCGGATATGTTCAAATGCGTTTTCATACCAACGTACCTCCTGATTCTCAATCGCAACCACATCATAGCGGAACGGCCTGTCATTTCCATAATGATGAAGATACCGGTAGTAATCCGCCGCCCTGCAGATTTTCTGCTGCTTCTGCAGAGTGACGGCACTTTCCGGCGTCCCGCTTCGTTTATGCTTTCTGTATTTCACCTCAACAAAGACCAGATATCCTTTATGATACCCGATCAGATCAATCTCTCCCCTGCGGCTGTAGAAATTCCTCTCCACAATCCGCATTCCTCTTTTTTCCAGATAGGATAATGCATACTCCTCCATCTGCTTTCCGAGATCTCTTTTCGCTTTTTGCTCCATCTGATTCTGTTCCGGTTCTCTGACTTTTCCTGCGGATATCCCCTTCCGCAGCACATCCCATCTTATTTCATCTTTGCCTTGATCTTATCCATGGCATCCACAAATACAAGGATTTCCGCAACTGCCTCGTACAGTTCCGGCGGAATCGCATCTCCGATCTCCAGCCGTGACAGTGTATCTGCCAGCTTATCATCCTGATGAACCGGAACGGATGATTCCTTTGCCTTTTCAATGATCCGTTCCGCAACCGCTCCCCTTCCGGAAGCCACGACTCTCGGTGCATCCTCCTCAGGGTCATACGAAAGCGCAACTGCCTGTTTTGGCTTATTCTCTCTGTCGCTCATTCTCCCGCTCCTTACACTCAGGCCCTCACATCAAAAGAAGTTTTTGACATGACGCTCACATTCTTATCACTGCCTAAGATCTCATCCATCACGGTTCCTTGTTCCTTTTGCAGGACGCATCCTGCCTGTACGGAATAGCCCCTGTCCTGCAGTCTCTTTGTGAGGATATCCAGATGATCCTCAATCAGCTTAAGGCTCTCTTCATCCTGCAGGTAGAAATTGGTCGTGACCTTCTTCTGCTGCATGGCCACATACACCGATACGTGTCCCAGGTGCTCCATATCAAGCTGCAACAGTGCACTGACATTTCCGTCACTTCGCGCCAGATTCTTTTTGCTGGTATATACATACAGATCCCCATGGGCGCTGTTTCCCTTTAATTTCAAC
The DNA here is from genome assembly GCA_946061355.1 of uncultured bacterium. Lineage (GTDB taxonomy): Bacteria > Bacillota > Clostridia > Lachnospirales > Lachnospiraceae > VSOB01. The sequence goes on from CAMGRE010000027.1 coordinate 13,936, forward strand.
GGGAGCTGCACATATGTGTAGATCTGATTCATCTGATTCAGGAAATCGACATTCTCACGAATCTGGCTCACTGTCTTTGCAAGCGGTGTGTCGGTGCCTGTGGCCTCCGTAAGCGCTCTTGCAAGCTGTCTTGTCTGTTCATTGATTCTCTCATACAGTTTTGAGACCTGCTTCTGATCAAGGTCTTCCGGCTTGATCGTCCACTGGTCGGCCATCGCATTTTTGAAGATCTTCTGAAAGCCCCGTGACAGGAACAGATTCTTGACAGCTTCTGTATGTTCCGGATGATTCCGCATGCTATGAGAGAGTTCTCTGACACTCTGATAGAGTTCCTCCTCAGTCAGCGTACCGTTTTGCAGTTTTCCGATGAGCTCCTGATCCGCGCCTGCCGCTTTCAAAAGTGTTCCAAGCTCCGCCACATCCTGCGCCGAAAGAATCTCGCCGCTCTCCACGGACTGCACAATCCCGGCCGATACTCTTCCGGTCTCATCCTGATTTTGTATAAGAACTGCCTCCGCCGGCATCTCTTCCGTGAATTTTTCCGCGACAAGCTGTCCTCCCGGCAGTGCACCCCCACTCTGCTCCAAAGTGACATCTGTTTTCCCCTGCGCTCCGCCGGGAAGTTCCCCGGCATTCCCGTTCTGCGCCTCAGATCCCGAAATTTCCGCATTTCCATCTATCAATGCCGTATCTGCTTCCGACAGAATACCATCCGCTGATTTCGCTCCAAACGCAAAAAGGCTTAAGAGATTACGGAGCAGCGCACTTCCGTTTTCTGCGCCACCCTGGACAAACACATTTTCCACGGTCTGAGGGATCTCATCCGCAACCTGCATAAACGCATCTACCAGCTTGTGCTCATAATTTTTGTATGCCTGAAACTGTTCCAGGTTCTCTGCAGTTACGGGGATGCCCAGCCTGTTCATCTGCACGATCGAGCGCACATCTCCCTCCGGGAAGGCAGCCACCTGCCGGTACATTTTCTGCAGCGCATCCCGTCCAACATTCATGCCTTCGTCCATCATGGAGAGTGTCATGCCCACACTTCTGTCGTTGATCTGCAACCCGGCCATCGCAAGTGCCTTCCCGGCATTGCCGTCAGGCGCCATATTCTCAAACAGCGGGCGCAGCGCAAGTGTGCCTCCCGCATTGGACTTGATCTCAAACAGAACATTCTGTCCGATCCCCGCCGCAATCGGCTGCTCCATCCGCGCCGTCACCACCAGATCCGTACTCAGCCGTATCTGGATCTCACTGCCGTTATTCCCAAGGACTTCTCCGCTTACGGTCCTGCCCGGTGTCAATGCAAGCAGTCTCTGATCCGTGACCTTCAGCCCTTCTCCGGAATTCTGCGCAGTCTCCCCCGCCGCCCCGGCATCCGATATGTAATGATTTTGAAATAAGCCAGACAGTGAAAAAGACATTCCTCTCCTCCTAAAGTCCCTATTCCGCTTCAAACAGGCACAAAATTACCAATAAAACTCCTCCTGTGGATCGGACTCGGCCCCAGCTTCTTTAGTGCTTCAATATGTTCTTTCGACCCGTAGCCCTTGTTGGATGCGAAATCATATCCCGGCAGCACCTGATCATATTCCTCCATAAGCCTGTCCCTCGTGACCTTGGCTACGATACTGGCCGCAGCAATGGAGATACTCTTGGCATCGCCTTTGATGATCGGCACCTGTCTGATCGTAACCTGCGGTATCGTCACCGCATCATTTAACAGAATATCCGGCTTGACGGACAGCTTGCCGATCGCCTGCCGCATCGCTTCATACGTTGCCTGCAGGATATTGATCTCGTCGATGCGTTCCGGGCCCACAAATCCAAGTCCGACACTCACAGCCCTCTCCATTATTATATCGTACAATTCTTCCCTTTTCTTAGCGGAAAGCTTCTTGGAATCATTCAAACACAAAATATCGCAGTCCTTGGGAAGAATCACGGCTCCTGCGACGACCGGTCCTGCGAGCGGCCCTCTTCCTACCTCATCAATCCCACAGATCAGACCGCAGGACGCATACTCCCGTTCATACACTTTCATGCTCTCCGTGCGCAACAGTTCCTGCTCATACTCATGGAGTTTCCTCTCTGCACGCTCCACGATCGCCCGCACACCCGCACGTCCGTCCTCCCCGTACTGTCTAATAAATGCAGGCAGGTCCTCAATGGACGCCGCCTGCATTTTCTCTCTGATCTCACCAATCTTTTGTTCCATGCCCTGTTTCCTCATCACTGATGTTTCAAAATACCAAACTCAGACAATGGCCAGATACGCACCCATGCCCTGCCGATAATATCATTTTTCCGGATATTGCCCACACTGGGATCCCTGCTGTCCGAGCTGTTGTTCCGGTTGTCTCCCAGCACAAAATACTCATCCGGCGCAAGCGTGATCTCCTCATAAGCCCGCCCCGGCCATTCGATCACTTCCCTGCCGTAATTTTCATCCAAAATCTCACCATTGATATAAATATTGCCCTCATCGTCAATACGCACCGTCTCTCCCGGAAGTCCGATCACCCTCTTGATGTAGTATGTCTCATCCGCATATTGAAACGGAAATACGATAATGTCAAACCGTTTGGGTTCGGAAAAACGATAACTGATCTTATCCACGATCAGATTATCCCCGTCACTGAGCGTATACTCCATAGATGCTCCGCTGACCACTGTTCTCTGCCCCACAAAAGTGATCACAAGATAAGTGAGCAGAAGCACCACCAGCAGATATATACTGGTATCCAATACTTCTTTTATGATTTTTTTCATGATGTCCTTCCATTTACTCCGGCATTTCCAGAGTAACCCTTCCCAGCTTTCCGCTTCTGAATTCATCCATCAG
>CAMGRE010000028.1 GCA_946061355.1 uncultured bacterium
CAGCACGACCAACAGATAAATACTGGTATCCAATACCTCTTTTATAATTCTTTTCATCACGCTTTCCATATTACTCCGGCAATTCCAGAGTAACCCTTCCCAGCTTTCCGCTCCTGAATTCATCCATCAGCAAAGAGGCGGCTTTCCTGTAATCCGGCTCCTCACCCTTCATAAGGCATCCGCGTTTGATACAGATGTCTTCCAAAATTTTAACCTTGTCAGACTCCTCGGACACGCCGTAACGCTTCGTAAGAAATCCCTGATAATTCTCCTTCAAAAACACGATCACATCAAGCGCCAGTTCTTCCATCTGAATAATCTCATCGTTCATGGAACCGATCATGGCAAGGCGCATACCCACCGCCTGATCCTCAAATCGCGGCCACAGGATTCCCGGTGTGTCCAACAGTTCCAGATTCTTGTTCAGCCGGATCCATTGTTTTCCTTTGGTGACTCCGGGCTTATTTCCGGTCTTGGTACACGCCTTTCCCGCCAGTGCATTGATGAATGTAGATTTCCCGACATTCGGGATCCCTACCACCATAGCACGGATCGGCCGGTTTAAGATACCTCGTTTCCTGTCGCGCTCTATCTTTTCCCTGCACGCTTCGACGACAACCGGCTGAATAGCCTTAATCCCCGTTCCGGCCCTTGCATTCAGCTCGATTGCATAAAATCCTCTCTCCTTAAAATATGTCATCCATGAACGATTGGCATCCGGATCTGCAAGATCCGACTTATTTAGCAGAATCACCCTCGATTTGTTTTTTGCAAGTTCATCAATATCCGGATTTCTGCTGCTGAGCGGAATCCGGGCATCTGTCAGCTCGATCACCAGATCGATCAGCTTCATATTTTCCTGCATCATACGCTTTGCTTTTGTCATATGACCGGGATACCACTGATAATTCATCCACACTCTCCATCTAGCTTTATTTATATCAACAGACTATTTTACAAACCCCATGCCTTCCGCCGCAGAAGCCATATGAAACCATGCTTTTCCCGTAATATTTTTCCTCTTGACGGGACCGATATTACCGGACCGGCTGTCCTCACTGTTGTTCCGGTTGTCCCCAAGTACAAAATACTCATCGCTTGCCAGCACAATCTCATTCTCCGCGATGCCGGCATCCGCCATCCTGTCATACCCCTCATCATCTTCCACAAGAACACCATTTACATACAGATGTTCCTCCCGGATCTGTATGGTCTCTCCCGGCAATCCGACCACACGCTTCACGTAGTAATGCGTATTCTGGTTCCCATTGGGTAGAAAGACGATCACATCTCCCCGCTTGGGAGAAGACAGATTATAAAGGAAACGGTTGATCAGAATCTCCTGACCGTTATAAAGTGTCGGCTCCATAGAAGCGCCGATCACGCTCGTCTTCATTCCAACGGAAAAAACGAGCACTGCCGCCAGAAATGCCGAAGCAAATATGATAAATACCCAGCTGGCCGTCTCCTTGATTGCCGCGGCACTGATCTTTTTTTTCTTTTTATAAAAATTCAGTCCGTTTCTTCTTCTCATAACGTAAATTGTACATGTGCTCCGCACATGTTACCTCCGGTGGATGCGCATTCGCGCGGTACAATATCTTCCGATATTGTACCACACGCAAATCAAAAAAGGAACAACCACCAGAGTAATTGTTCCTTCTCCCATCATTTTTCGAAAAGGACCTGTTATTTTACCAGTTCCTTTACCTTTGCCTTCTTGCCGACACGGCTTCTTAAGTAATTCAGTTTTGCACGTCTTACTTTACCCTTTCTCACAACCTCAATCTTCTCTACATTGGGGGAGTGAAGAGGCCATGTCTTCTCAACGCCGACACCGTTGGAAATCTTTCTGACTGTGAAAGTCTCACGGTTGCTGCCGCCCTGTCTCTTCAGAACGGTTCCCTCAAAAACCTGGATTCTCTCACGGTTACCCTCTTTGATCTTTCCATATACTTTAACTGTATCACCTACAGCAAAATCCTGGATTTCTGCTTTTAACTGTTCCTGTTCGATCTCTTTAATAATTTCGTTCATGTTGTGCCTCCTTGTTTCATTGGACGTTCTTAATGCTTTCCGCAACAGAGGACCATCTCGTTTTCGCAACATTTATAATTTACCATAACATATCATAAAAAGCAAGCAAAATCTGCTGTTTTCTGATTTTCTTTTTTGAACTGTCCGCTCCGGCCTACCAGTTTCTCATCTTCTGCCGCCGTACAGCCAGTGTACCCTGCCCTTTGCAGGATAAAGCCCAAGTTTTTCCTGCATCCTGAGAGAAGCCTCATTTTCTTCCCTGACATAGCAGTAAGGCGTTCTTCCCTCCCGAAGCTGCCTGTTGATCATCTCCGTCTCGAGCGCCGTCCCGATGCCTCTCCTGCGCCAATCCGGCAAAACATGCAAAAGGCCGATGCTGCCTTCGCCGTGCATCCCGATAAACCCGACAAGCTTTTCCTCAATGAACGCACCAACCATGGCTTTCTTGCGCAGTCTGTCCTTCAGATAAGCAACATCATCCACCACGTCATCATTATAATGTTCCGCTACGACAGGAAGGTCATTTTCCGTCAATTCCCGGAACACGATATGATGTACCGGCTTTAACGGAACTTCCCTTGTGTATACGAACAAATTGCAGATCTGTTCCGTGAAAACATACCCGTCATATTTTTCCCTGACCGCCATAGCCAGTTCTCCCTGATGGACCGCGAGCAGTTTCCCCCGCTCCAGATTCTCGGTCACCGCATTCTGGATATGGGAAAGCAGATTCTCCGCCGCATATCCTTCCGCCGTCAAAAAGATTGTCCCCGTCATCAGATCACGCACGGCGCAGCCATCCTGATCCATATGGAGAAGCTTTCCGGTTCCCCTGCCGAGAACCTGGATCATATCCATGTGTAACAGTTTCTGACGGTACAGATTCGAGATCGCTCCCTGATCCTTCTCATACGTCAGATACAGATCGGGTCTCCGCTCCCTGGTACGCTCCCTGGACTGCTTCAGACGCCACTCCTCGATCTTTTTGTGGTCTCCGGACAAAAGCACGTCCGGAACCCGTTTTCCGTGCCACACTTCCGGTCTGGAATACTGCGGATATTCCAACAGATTGTTGTGGAAACTCTCCGTCTCGGCGGATTCCTCATTGTGCAACACGCCGGGAACAAGTCTGGACACCGCATCGATGATGACCATTGCCGGCAGTTCTCCGCCGGTGAGGACATAGTCTCCAATCGACACATAATCCGTCACCGTCTCCTCAAGCACACGCTCGTCAATTCCCTCATAATGCCCACAGAGCAGGATCAGTTCCTCCTCTGAGGCAAGTTCTCTTGCCAGTTTCTGTGTAAAAGGCGTTCCCTGAGGCGTCACGTAGATCGTGCGAATCCGCTTTTTCTCACTGTCGTCGGAGAACGATTCCTCCTGAACGGATTTCCACGCATCATAGACGGGCTGCGCCTGCATCAGCATTCCCGCACCGCCGCCATACGTGTAATCGTCTACTTTTTTATGTTTATTTTCCGTAAAATCCCTGATATTTACCGTATGGAAGGATACACAGCCTTTCTCCTGGGCTCTGCCCAGAATACTGGTTTTCAAACAATCCTTCACCATATCGGGGAACAGGGTCAGAACATGAAATCGCATACTTCTCTCCCGGCCTAATCCAACAGCCCGTCCATTATGTGCACTCTCATTCTGCGGCTTTCAACATCCACATCAAGAATACATTCCCTGATCGCCGGGAGCAGAATCTCCCAACCTTCTTCCGATCTTACACTGTACACATCATTTGCTCCGGTCTCGATCACATCCGCAAGACTTCCCAGAAGTGTATCATCTTCATCAAAGACCTGTATGCCGATCAGATCTGCAATGTAATACTCATCCTCTCCGAGAGGAACTGCGTTTTCCCTTGTAACATACAGTTCTTTTCCCTTATAAGGCATAATCTCATCGGGATTCTCAAAACCTTTGAACTTAATGATGGCAAACTGTTTGAAAAACTTTACATGCTCTATCTCCAGTACGCTTTTCCCCTGATCGGGATCGATCCATACTTCCTTACATTTCTTGAAGCGCCTGGGATCATCCGTTGTGGGAAAAACCTTCACCTCACCACGGATACCGTGAACGGAGGTAATAACTCCCACCTTCAAAAACTGTTCCATATCTCTCCTTGCCGCCATAATGTAAAAGGACTGCCGTGTTATGCAGCAGTCCCTTCCATTGCGATTATCTCAGATAATCTCTACATCCACTTTCTTATTGTCTTTTGATGATGCTGCCTTTACAACAGAGCGGATTGCCTTTGCAATTCTGCCTTGTTTCCCGATGACCTTCCCCATATCGGTAGGTGCCACATGGAGCTCCACAGTGATATTCCTGCCGCTCTCTTTCTCTGTGACAACCACTTCATCCGGATGCTCAACAAGCGCCTTTGCAATTACTTCAACCAATTCTTTCATAATCCACCTCCGGAAGCCGTTAACCAAAATTCACAAACACAACGGGATATCTTATTTTGCAATGCCCGCCTGCTTGAAGATCTTGTTCACAACCTCTGTAGGCTGAGCACCGTTGGAAAGCCACTTTTTAGCCTTCTCCTCGTCTACCTTGAATGTGCTGGGATCTGTCGTGGGATCGAATGTACCGATTTCCTCGATAAATCTTCCATCTCTGGGAGAACGGGAATCTGCAACTACGATTCTATAAAAAGGAGCCTTCTTCTGTCCCATTCTTCTTAATCTGATCTTTACTGCCATTTCTTTTCACCTCCGAAAAAATTTTTACCACATGTTCGTTTTTTGTTTGGAGCTTACGCTCCTGTATCTAAAAAGGAAATTTGAATCTTCCCTTTTTGCTACCGAATCCACCCATCATGCCGGGGAGCTGTTTCATCATTTTTTGCGACTGTTCAAACTGTTTGACAAAACGGTTCACTACACTGATATCCACGCCGGCGCCCTTTGCGATCCTGTGCTTTCTGCTCGGATTCAAGAGTTTCGGGTTCCGTCTCTCCTCCGGTGTCATGGAAAGCACCACAGCCTCCATCCTGGCAAGCTGCTTCTCATCTATCATGGACTGGATGTCGCCCATCTTACCGCCCGTCATGCCGGGCATCATGGAGAGCAGACTTCCGATCCCGCCCATCTTCTTCATCTGACGCATGCTCTCAAGGTAATCCTCAAAATCGAATTTTCCCTTTTTGAGCCGGGCTGCCATCTCTTTTTCCTTATCTGCATCAATAGTGATATTCTCCTGTGCCTTCTCGATCAGGGAAAGAACATCACCCATACCGAGGATACGGCTCGCCATCCTGTCCGGATAAAACGGTTCTAAGTCAGACAGCTTCTCTCCCATACCGACATACAAAATCGGTTTTCCGGTCACCGCCTTTACAGAGAGAGCGGCGCCGCCTCTGGAATCGCCATCCATCTTGGAGAGCACCACGCCGTCCACGCCGACCTTCTCATCGAAGTCCTTCGCCACATTCACGGCGTCCTGACCTGTCATCGCATCGACAACCAGCAGCGTCTGATGAACCTCTACATTCTCCTTGATCTCCTGCAGCTCCGCCATCATCTCCTCATCAATATGGAGACGTCCGGCCGTATCGAGGATCACGATATTATGTCCGTTCTTTCTGGCATGTTCGACAGCCGCCTTCGCAATATCGACAGGCTTCTGATGCTCGCCCATGGAAAAGACATCCACACCCTGCTTTTCCCCGTTGATCTGCAGCTGTTTGATAGCTGCCGGTCTGTATACATCGCACGCCACGAGCAATGGTTTCTTACTCTTCAGCTTCAGTTTGCCTGCGATCTTTGCGGTCGTGGTTGTCTTGCCGGCTCCCTGGAGACCGCACATCATGATGACTGTGATCGCCTGTCCGGGCTGCAGCTTAAGCTCCGTCATCTCCGAACCCATCAGGGAAATCATTTCCTCATTGACGATCTTGATGACCATCTGCCCCGGATTCAATCCGTTCATGACATCTGTGCCTACCGCACGCTCCTCAACGGATTTCACAAACTGCTTTACCACCTTGAAGTTGACGTCCGCCTCGAGCAGCGCCATCTTGACTTCCTTCAGCGCAGCCTTGACATCCGCCTCTGTCAGACGTCCTTTGCTTCTTAAGCTCTTAAACACATTCTGCAGTTTGTCCGTCAAGCTCTCAAATGCCATATACTACAGTTCCTCCAGAATCTCTTCCGCCAGTTTCACAATCCGGGATGATGTATTGCCTGCATCTTTCTTTGCCAGGCTTTCAAGCTCCTTCACCTTTTCCTTCACGGCAGAAAACCGTTTCACCAGATGAAGTTTCTCCTCATAATCCGCGAGCGTCCTGTCACACCGCCTGATCAGATCATGCACGCCCTGCCTGCTGATACCCGCCTGCTCGGCGATCTCGCTCAGCGACATGTCATTGTACACTGCATCCTCATATATCCTGCGCTGATGCTCCGTCAGAAGCTCTCCGTAAAAATCATATAAAATTCCCTGTTCTACGATTTTCTCCATGACATACGCTCCTTCCTGCACACAGGAATCCGCACAGAACAATTGTTATCATAACCCAGACCCGAATTGCTGTCAAGTATTTTTTCTTGACAGCCTGCAAAAAACAAATACAGGCAAGAAAAACAACATATGATATGGCGTTTTTGGGCAGATTCGTGTATACTGTACATGAAAGTACTGCGCATTAACGATATCACATTGGGGGATTTTTTATGAAAAGATCGGATTCCATACAGAAAACAAAGATTTTGGATTTCATGAAATATTTTATCTTATCTGCCGTCACTCTCTGTCTGCTGTCGGCATTTACGCTGACTGCTCATGCCGAAGAAAGCTATGCCGTCACCGTCCGCTCCAGCAACAACACGATGGGCGCGGTAAACAGCTTCAAAAACGATGTTTCCTTTCAGAATTACACGTATGCGGTGTCCACGGATTACATCAAGGTATCAGCCCTGAATGTCAACACGATCTATACCTTCCTGTACTGGACCGACAATGGCGTGATCGTAAGCAAGGACACTACCTACGCTTTTGCCGTAAACGGCAAAAATCATAATGTGATCGCGCATTTCAACAACAAAGACGAGAAGAAAGACAAAAAATACGATACCGACAATAATCTCAACTGGATCACAAGGAACACGGATCCCTGCGTCTTTGCAAAGGGATATAAACAGGACGGAATGACCATCAACACGACGCTCACAACAATTGATGACGCCACGCTCGCAGCCGTGCAAACATTGACAAGCGGCAGCTTTGCAGGCGCTTTCCAGATCCAGTTCACCTACGGATATGCCGGGACACCAAAGAAGCAGTTGGATCAGACCACAAGACTCTGTCTCCAGATTCCCGCACAGTTCCGGTCAGCGGGACGCACGTTCTGCATCGTATCTCTTGCCGGGAACATCCCTACAGTATTATCCGATCTGGACAGCGATGATGCCACGATCACGTTCGACACCAATGCAAGCGGATTGTATATTGCTGCATGTCTCAACGATGCCTCTATCCTGACACAGATACAGCAACCCGTTGTTACCGCTCCTGCCACACCTGTGACCGCGCAGCCTGCTGTTACCGCTCCGGTCACACCGCAGGTCCAGCAGCCCACCACACCTGCAGTTCCTCCGGCAACCGACAGGGAGTATCAGGATGCGGTGATCAAGGTACTGCGCTATCAACTGCAGCAGGCAGGGATCACACCGGCCGCATAAGAGTTTTCAGGATTCTTTGCAATTGCCGCAGTATCCGTACACTTCAACTTTATGACCCGTGACTTCAAATCCTTTTTCCGGAAGTTCCATATGCTTAAACGGACATTCCGGCAGAGGGATTCTTTTATGGCATTTTAAGCAGATCGCATAATGCGTATGCAGACCGTGATTCCATTCATACAGCATCGTATCGGAATCCGGCAGATTTGTCTTCGTCACAAAGCCCTGCTGTTCAAATGCCTGGAGGACGCGGTAGACGGTTGACACCGCATATCCGCAGTCTCCCTCGCGCTCCTGGATCATCTGAAAGATATCTGCCGCGCCAAGCGGTTTCTCAGCCTCTGCCAGGATCTGATACACCTGCATGCGCTGTCTCGTCTTCTTCAAATTTTTCCAGATCTCATGATTCTCCATTTTTTCGCCTTTCATGGTGCATGTCTCACGCTATCATGACAGATCTTCCAAGCTTCTCTTCCCACCGTCAACAGAACATTTCCAGCAGGATGCCGCACAGAACGCCGATCGCATATAAGCCACCCACAATTTTTACATTCTCCCGCAGATCGTGATTCACCCGGAACAGGACCAGAATCCCCACACCGCTTCCCGTCAGCAGTCCGCTCATCATAACTCCGAAAGGGAGCACTTCACGAAGATACAGTTCCGTGATCATCACCGAAGCGGCGCAGTTCGGGATCAGACCGATCAGTCCGGCAGTCAGGCAGCCGATGATCCCATGATTGACGAACAGGCTCTCTATCGTGCTTTCTCCGATCCATGCGATCAAACAATTTAACAGAAAGGAAATAACCAGAATAAACACGGCGACCTGAATCGTATGATGGAGCGCGGATTTCACAATTCCCTGCTCACAGTGACAATGATCGTGATCACACAGCTCGTGAAGCTTTAACTCCCGCTTCTTACCCTTCATCCGCATCACACCATCAATGGCAAAACCGGCCGCCATACCGATGACCACCTTGAGAAGCAGGATCTGTCCGATCAGCGAAAGGGGCGCCTTCTCCGACAGCATGACAGGCAGCATCTCATCAGACGTGGACAAAAAAATTGCAAACAACGTGCCCAGCGTGATCACCCTGCCCGCATATAAACCGCTTCCGGCTGCGGAAAAACCGCACTGCGGAAACACTCCCGCCACCGCTCCGATCAAAGCTCCGAAGTTTCCCGATCGCTTCACCAGCTTTTGCGTAATGCTTCCCGTCTTATGTTCCACCCACTCCATGATCAGATAGGTAAGAAACAAAAAAGGCAGCAATTTCAAATTATCAATCACTGTGTCTAAAATCAGATCTAACATAGTATTCCTCCGATATCGTCTGCAAACGATTTTCTGTTATGCATAAATGCGAATGGATTGCATTTGCAACTCATTCGCATTTACCATCATACCATATTTTTCTGATTTGTAAAGCCTTTCTTTACACAATGATCTTCTTAGGACATTTTTCCTTGCAGGCGCCGCAGTTCGTACATTTGCTGTAGTCGATCTTTGCATGGAAATCCTCGATGATGATCGCATCATTCGGGCAGTTCTTCTTACAGAGCTGGCAGGCGATACATCCTGCCTGGCACGCCTTGATCGTGACAGGTCCCTTGTCCTTGGAACTGCATGCCACCATGTGCTCAGCCTTGTAAGGGATCAGTTCGATCAGGTGCTTCGGACAGGCTGCCACACACTTACCGCACGCCTTGCACGCTTCCTTATCCACCACCGCAACACCGTCCACGACATGGATCGCATCGAAGGGACATGCCTTGACACAGCTTCCGTAACCGAGACATCCGTAATTGCAGCTCTTGGCACCGCCGTTTGGCACAAAGGCCATCACGCGGCAGTCCTTTGCGCCGTGATATTCATAATCCACATTCGCCTTTTCACAGGTGCCGGCACATTTGACAAATGCCACCTGACGCTCGGCACTTCCCGCCTCAACGCCCATGATATCCGCGATTTTCTTTCCAACCGGCTCTCCGCCCACAGGGCAGGCATTTACCGGTGCCTCACCCTTTGCGATCGCCGCCGCAAGACCGGAACATCCGGCGAAACCGCAGCCACCGCAGTTATTGCCCGGAAGCGCTGCCAGAACAGCCTCCTCCTTCTCATCAACCTCTACCTTAAATTTGATCGCTGCCGCGCCGAGGAAAAGACCGATAAACAAGCCAACCGCTCCTACAACCACCGTTGCGATCAATATTCCTGATACACTCATGATCTTTCCCTCCTATAACAATCCCGAGAATCCGCAGAAGGCGATCGCCATCAGTCCTGCCGTAATCAGAACGATGGGCATGCCCCGGAAGGATTCCGGCACATCATTATATGCCATCTTTTCCCGGATACCTGCCAGGATTACAATGGAAATCGTAAATCCGACAGAGGTGGCAAAGCCGTTAACCACTCCGGTCAATATTCCGTAACTCTTCTGTACGTTCGTCAGAGCCACACCGAGCACCGCGCAGTTCGTTGTGATCAGAGGCAGATACACACCGAGCGCATTGTACAGAGACGGCATATATTTCTTCAGAACCATCTCAACAAACTGTACCAGCGCCGCAATCACAAGGATAAACACGATCGTCTGCAAATACGTGATGTTTAAAGGGGTGAGCACATAACGGTAGATTACTCCCGCAACCGCTGACGCGAGCGTGATAACGAAGATAACCGCCGTTCCCATGCCTGCAGCCGTCTCAACCTTCTTGGATACGCCAAGGAACGGGCACAGTCCCAGGAACTGACTCAGCACGACGTTGCTGACCAGACTGGAACCAATCAGGATAATCAACAGATCTCTGCATGTTTCCATCTTACTTTACCTCCCCTTCCTTATTCTCATTTTCTTTTTTGTCTTCCCCGAAAAATCTGTGGGAACACCCGCTCTCCTTACAGTTCATACAGTCCTCACTGCAACCGGACTGAATCTTTGACATATCTTTGCCTTTCTTCTCTCCGGCCCGCTTAATCTTATTCTGCAACGCAGTCAAAGCAGCCAGCACAAAGAACGCGCCGGGTGCCATGATAAAGATGCTGACAGGCACATAGGAGGCCGGCATCACACGGATCCCGAAGAGCTGACCTGCACCGATCAGTTCACGGACAGCTCCGATACATGTCAGTGCAAAGGAAAAGCCGAGTCCCATGCCGATTCCGTCAAACAGAGACGGGATCACAGGATTCTTGGACGCATACGCCTCTGCCCTGCCCAGGATGATACAGTTTACCACGATCAGAGGGATATAAATTCCCAATGCATCATACAGAAACGGCAGATACGCCTGCAGAAGCATCTGCACCAGCGTCACAAAGGATGCAATAATTACGATAAATGCCGGAATTCTCACCTTATCCGGTATGATATTTCTGAGCAGTGAAATGATCGCATTGCTCAGAGCCAGCACCACCATGGTCGTAAGTCCCATGCCCAGTCCGTTGATCGCCGAAGTGGTGACCGCCAGCGTCGGACACATGCCGAGCATTAACACAAAGGTGGGGTTTTCTTTAATCAGACCGTTATACAGTCTCTCTCCTGCACGATTCATCACTGAACCCCTCCTTCCAATTCATTTTGATAATAATACAATCCCGCATTCACAGCGTTTGTTACAGCGTTGGAAGTGATCGTAGCGCCGCTGATCGCATCGATCTGATCATCGGACGCAGCACCGGTCTTTGTCACACTGAACTGAACTACCTGTTTCTCTGCAAACTGAGGCTTCAGAACCTCCTCCGCACGCATGCCGAGTCCGGCCGTCTCTGATATGGACAAGATAGAAATGCCGTTCAAAGTACCATCGCTCCGGACTCCCATCGAAAACTTGATATCGCCGCCGTAGCCCGCATGGGAAGTAACCGTGATCACATACCCCAACACACTGCCGCTTCCATCCACGGCCTTTGCCACTTCATTGACGGATGTCTGGGTATAGCCGCCCTCTGCCGCAACAGCTGTCATAGCCGCCTCATCCAGATCCGTCATAGCTTCAAAAGACGCTGCATCGGTAAAGACCTCTTTGTAAGCCTCCTGCTTTGCTTTCTCTTCCTGCAATGCGATCGGCTCCTTTGTCAGCTCATAGACAAATCCCAGAATCGCACCAGAGATTAGTGTAATGATCAGGAGGATGGCCGTATCCTTCAACATGTTCTTCATACGCGCTCGCCTCCTTTTCCAAATGCCTTCGGCACTGTCATCTTCTCAATCAGAGGCACTAACAGGTTGCCCAGGATAATCGCATAGGAAACGCCTTCCGCGCCGGGTCCGAACAGACGGAAAATGCCAGTCATGATCCCGAGGAAAATACCGAACAGATACTGCCCGTTCTTGGTGATCGGCCTGGTCACATAGTCGGTTGCCATAAAGAATGCACCGAGCATCAATCCGCCGCCCGCAAGCTGTGCGGAAATAAATGCCGTATCAAATCCCCTGCCGCCAAACAATGTGATAAAGATCACAAAAGTTACGATATATGTACCGGGGATCCGCAGATCGATCACATCAAGCAGAATCAGAATACATGCTCCGATCACAATCGCGATCATGGAGGTCTCTCCGATCGTTCCCGAGGTCCGTCCGATGATCATATCCATCACATTCACACTCTCTCCCGCTTTCAAAGCAGCCAGAGGAGTTGCTCCCGTGTAGGCATCACAGTCAAAGTTTGTCATGATCGAAGTAAAGGAAATCAACAGGAAGCATCTCGCTCCCAATGCCGGATTCATAAAATTCTGTCCGAGACCGCCAAAAAGCATCTTCACAACGAGGATGGCGAACACACCGCCGATCACACCGATCCAGAGAGGCGCTGCCGGAGGCAGATTCAGCGCCAACAGAAGTCCTGTCACCATAGCGGACAGATCCGTCACGGTCACACGCTTTTTCATCAGTTTCTCATATACAAATTCTGTGAGCACGGTTGACGCCACCGTAACCAGAATCAACAACAGTGCATGCAGTCCGAAATTGTATACCCCAAAGGCTGTTGCCGGCAGAAGCGCCACACAGACAGCTCCCATAATACCGCTTGTGGTAGCCTTTGAGCGTATATGCGGATTGGATGACACTTTCATCAAATCGCTCATCTCAATTTCCTCCCTACTTCTTTCTCTTTGCAAGCTGAATCTTACGCATGGACTTGATCATCTGTGTGAGCGGTCTCTTGGCAGGGCAGATAAAACTGCAGCAGCCGCACTCACAACACTCCATGCCGTTGTATTTCAGGAACTGTTCATCATCGCCGTGCTCCGCAAAAACAGCCAGTTTGTTCGGAAGCACTCTTCCGGGGCACACCTCTGAACATTTTCCGCATTTGATACACGGCCCCGGTTCATATTCCGCCACCTCGTCCTTTGTCATGCACAGGAGAGCCGACGATGTCTTGGTAGTAGGCACATCCAGACCGAACAGTGCGAATCCCATCATCGGGCCGCCGGAAACGATCTTGACCGGATCGGACTTGAAGCCGCCCGCTTCCTCCACCAGCTCATGATAATTGGTTCCGATCCGCACAATGAAATTCCTCGGATCATTGATCGCATCCCCCGTCACCGTAACAATGCGGTGCATCAGAGGCTTGCCTTCCCTCACAGCCTGCTGAATTGCCACAACGGTATCCACATTATCTACGATACAGCCTGCGTCTGCCGGGAGCATGGAGGAATTGATCGCACGCCCCGTCGCTGCATAGATCAGCTGTCTCTCAGATCCCTGCGGGTATTTCGTCTGCAGCGCTTTTACCGTGATATCCGGCTCATTTGCCGTGAGTTTCTTCAATATCTGAATGCAGTCCGGTTTGTTGTCCTCCACGGCAAGGATACCTTTGGCATTATCAAACAGACGGAGTATGATCTTCAGTCCGTCCACCAGTTTCTCCGGTTCCTCGACCATCCTGCGGTAATCGGAAGTAAGATATGGCTCACACTCCGCACAGTTTGCAATCACATACTCGATTTTTTCCGGCTCCTTCGGTGAGAGTTTCACATGTGTCGGGAAACCTGCGCCACCCATACCCACAACGCCCGCTTCCCTAACAAGACCGATAATCTCTTCTTTTGTGAGTTCCTCCAAAGGCTTCACCGGGCCATATTCCACTTCCTCATACAGACCATCATTCTCCACAACAATGCTCATGACACTGTCGCCCGTGACGATCCTTCTGGGCTCAATCGCCTTTACGGTACCTGATACTGTCGCATAGATCGGCGCCGACACGAATCCGCCCGCCTCGGCAATCTTCTGTCCTGTCAAGACCCTGTCTCCTTTTTGCACAATGGGAACAGCCGGTGCACCGATATGCTGTGACATGGGATAAACGAGATCTCCCTTCGGCAGCACAGCCTTCATAGGCTTATCCTTCGACAGATCTTTGCCGTCATAGGGATGAATACCGCCAGTAAATGTCAGTTTTGCCATTTCGTACCCCTCTTTCTATTTTGATTTTCATATACATCTTATCATACTATTTTTTTCAACAAAATTCTATGGTTTTTTGCTGATATGTGCTATGATAATAAATATTTTATTCTTTTCACCCAATCATAAGGCATGGAGGGAACCATATGCGTACCATACGTAAAAAAATAGAAAATGTGGAGCCTGCATATCCGCTGCAGAATCTTGCTCCGCTGTCGGAAATTCTGTTTGTCGATATTGAAACTACCGGCTTTACCGCCAAAAGTTCTATTCTTTATCTGATCGGCTGTGCGTACTATGAAAAGGAAAAATGGCATGTCATACAGTGGTTTGCCACATCCTATGATGATGAGCAGAAAGTGCTTGAGGCATTCTTTGACTTTGCCAAAGACTACTCGTGCCTGATCCACTTTAACGGCAATAATTTTGATCTTCCTTTTATCATACAGAAATGTGCCCAGTACGGATTGCCTTACAACTTTGATCAATTTGAAGGTGTCGATCTGTACAAGAGAACAGCTCCGCTGCGTCATTTCCTTCACCTGCCAAACTGTAAGCAAAAGACACTGGAACAATTTCTTGACATCTGCAGGGAGGATCCCTTTGACGGCGGACAACTGATCGGTATGTACCACGATTTTGTAAAAAATCAGACCGACTTCGCCTATAATGCTATCATATGCCACAATACCGACGATCTTGCCGGGATGTTCCATATCCTTCCGATCCTTGCCTACAGCGACATTTTTCTGCAGCCGCCAAAGGTCAAAAAGGTACAGGCCAATTATTACAAGGATTTAAATGGCGACAAACATCAGGAATTGTATATGATGCTCTCACTTCCTTCCGCTCTTCCAAAGCCCATATCCTATCTGGCAAGAGGCTGTTATTTTAAAGGCGAGGAAAATAAAGCATCCATAAAAGTTCCTCTCTATGAAGAGGAAATGAAATATTTCTATTCCAACTACAAGGACTACTATTATCTGCCGGCAGAAGACATCGCGATGCACAAATCCGTAGCTTCTTTTGTAGACAAAGACCATCGGGAACAGGCAAAGGCTTCCAATTGCTATACCAGAAAACGTTCCGCCTATCTCCCCCAATGGGAAATTCTCTTTGAACCCTTTTTCAAACGGGATTATAAGAGCAGCGATTACTTCTTTGAGCTGACGGACGAGTTCAAAACCGACCGTAAAGCGTTTTCTGCCTATGCTTCCCATATCCTGCAGATGATGATCGCCACGATTTAACGTAAAAAGGGAATGTTGCATCTGCAACATTCCCTTTTTATCTTATGGTTTTACATAGTAGAACGAACTCTTTCTGTCCAGTCCGACATCTTTGTAATTGATGATCTGCTCTGTACTTCCGATAAAAAGGATTCCACCCGTCGCGAGCGACTTCTGGAACTTGCGGAAGACCTCATCCTTCGCTTCCTCCGTAAAATAGATCAGCACATTGCGGCAGACAATCATATGATAATTGGTCGGATAGGCATCTCTCAAAAGATTATGCTCCTTAAATTCCACTCTGGACTTAATCTCATCCGAAATCTGATAAGAAGAACCGACCTTTGTGAAATACTTCTTTTTCAGATCTGCCGGCACGGAAGCAACACTCTTCTCTCCGTACAGTCCGACCTTCGCCTTCGCGATTACCTGCTTATCCAGATCAGTTGCATAGATCTTGATCTGATTTAACGGCAGATGCCTCGACAATGCCATCACAAGCGAATAGGGCTCATCCCCGGTAGAACAGGCGGCGCTCCAAATCTTTAAATTCTTTCCGAATTTTTTGATCAACTCCGGAATAATTTCCTTGTCCATGACCTCCCACTGATCCGGATTCCGATAAAACTCGGAAACATTGATCGTCAGGAAGTTTACAAACTCTTCAAAAATTGCTTTGTCATCTTTCAAAGCCTGTACATACTTATCGTACCCCACAACCTTGTGTTTCGCGATCAAGGTATCGATACGGCGTTTCATCTGTTTCTCTTTGTATGCACTCAGATCAATTTTGGTCAGATCAAAAACGGCCTTCTTAAAGGACTCATAATCGTACGCCATAGGACACTCCCTATTCTTCTGTTTTGTATTTTTTATTCTGCGCTCTCAGACTCTTCCTGAGCGATCACTGCATCGATATCAACAGAAACCACATCTGCGTCTGCATCCTCATCCTTCGCTTCTTCCTTCGGCTCCGGTGCAAGCAGCGCTTTGATACTGAGGCTGATCTTTCTTCCTTCCTCATTGAAGTCAACAACCTTTGCTGTGACTTCCTCACCAATCTTCAATACATCTGCCGGCTTCTCCACATGCTCTTTGGAAATCTGGGAAACATGAAGAAGTGCGTCCACTCCCGACTCAAGCTCAACAAATGCACCGAAGTCTGTCATTCTTGCAACTTTTCCGGTCACAACATTGCCTACCGCATACTTCTCGGCAGCATTCTTCCAGGGATTTGCATCCTCAAACTTCAAGCTGAGTGCGATCTTTGTGCCTGCAATTTCTTTGATCAGAACCTCAACCTCATCGCCAACTTTGAATACCTTCTTGGGATTCTCCACTCT
>CAMGRE010000029.1 GCA_946061355.1 uncultured bacterium
AGTTCTTCTTGCCTTCTACTTCCTGCATTTTCATTGCTCTTACCTTGCAGGATAAGCCGAACAGATTGATGAAACCTTCTGCGTCATGATGATCATACAGATCACCGGTTGTGAAGGAAGCAATGCTCTCGTTGTACAGAGAATAAGGAGATGTGGTGCCTGCCTTGATGATATTGCCCTTGTACAGTTTGAACTTCACTTCACCGGTCACATATTTCTGGGTGGACTCGATGAATGCCTGGGTTGCCTCACGCAGAGGGGTGAACCATTTTCCTTCATATACGATCTGAGCGAGCTTGTTGCCCATCTCTTCTTTTTCACGGTAGGTGTCACGGTCGAGAATCAGTTCCTCAAGCTGCTGATGTGCCTCGTAGAGGATGGTTCCGCCCGGTGTCTCGTATACGCCGCGGGACTTCATGCCTACGACACGGTTCTCAACGATATCGACGATGCCGATTCCGTGCTTTCCACCGAGTGCATTCAGTGTGCGGATGATGTCGGAAACTTTCATCTTCTTGCCATTTACGGAAGTGGGAACACCTTTTTCAAACGTCATGGTGACATATTCGCCCTCATCGGGAGCCTTCTCCGGTGTTGTGCCAAGAACGAGCAGATGCTCGAAGTTCGGCTCATTTGCGGGATCTTCAAGCTCCAGTCCCTCATGACTGATGTGCCACAGGTTCCTGTCACGGCTGTAGCTGGAATCAGCGGAGAAAGGAAGGTTGATGCCGTGAGCCTTGCAGTATTCGATCTCGCTCTCACGGGAATCCAGTGTCCACTTGTCATTTCTCCATGCTGCAATGATCTTTAAGTCGGGAGCCAGAGCTTTGATGCCGAGCTCAAAACGGATCTGGTCATTTCCCTTTCCGGTAGCGCCGTGGCAGATGGCGGTAGCGCCTTCCTTGCGGGCAATCTCAACAAGCTTCTTGGCGATGACAGGTCTTGCCATGGAAGTGCCGAGCAGATATTTGTTCTCATATACGGCATGTGCCTGTACGCAGGGAACGATGTACTCATCACAGAACTCATCTGTCACGTCTTCGATATATAATTTTTCGGCGCCGCAGGATTTTGCCCGCTCCTCAAGACCATCCAGCTCTTCGCCCTGTCCGCAGTCGATGCAGACACAGATGACTTCATAGTCGAAGTTTTCCTTTAACCATGGAATGATTGCGGTGGTATCGAGACCGCCTGAGTACGCCAAAACGACTTTTTCCTTCATAATAAATATGCCTCCTGTTGTAAATTTACATGATTTGTTTTTCCCTACGCACTAATATACATCATTTGAATACGGAATGCAAGTGTAATTTTATGCATTACCGCATGGAAAAAGCAAAAAAATTGTATTTTATTTCATACAATATTGAATATTATGCAAAAAGAATGTATAATTATGCACGTTGACATGTAAGGGCGATTAGTTTATTATTTAATGGTAAAAAAATGGAAAGGAACAAAAGAAATGATCAAGGCTGGTATTATCGGAGCGACCGGATACGCCGGCGCCGAGTTGGTGCGACTTCTCATGGGACATAAAGATGCGGAGGTTGTATGGTACGGCTCCAGAAGCTACATAGATGAAAAATACGCGTCCATCTACCGCAATTTTTTTGAACTTGTGGACAATACTTGTATGGATGATAATATGGAAGAGCTTGCTTCCCGCGTGGATGTGATCTTCACTGCGACGCCGCAGGGATATCTGGCGGGCCTTCTGAACGAAGAACTTCTGAATAAAGTAAAGATCGTGGATCTTAGCGCGGATTACAGGATCAAGGATGTTGCCGTTTATGAGAAATGGTACGGGATCGAACACAAGTCTCCGCAATTTATCAAGGAAGCGGTCTATGGTCTGTGCGAGGTGAACAGAGAGCAGGTGAAGCAGGCAAGGCTGGTGGCAAATCCCGGCTGCTATACCACATGCTCCATCCTGACAGCATATCCTCTCGTGAAAGAGGGGCTGATTGATCCGGACACGCTGATCATCGATGCCAAGAGCGGTACATCGGGAGCAGGGCGCGGCGCCAAGGTGCCGAATCTGTTCTGCGAGGTCAACGAGAGCATCAAGGCATACGGTGTAACTACCCACAGGCATACGCCGGAGATCGAGGAGCAGTTATCCTACGCGGCAGGCAGACCGATCATGGTCAATTTCACGCCGCATCTGGTGCCGATGAACCGCGGTATCCTCGCGACGGAATACGCCACACTTGTGAGAAAGGCGGACGGCAGCATCCCGACGGCGGAGGAGATCGGAAACGTCTATGATACTTATTATAAGAAGGAAAAATTTGTCCGGGTGCTCGGGAGCGGGAAGTGTCCCGAGACGCGCTGGGTGGAAGGCAGCAATTATCTCGATATCGGATTCCAGATTGATGAGCGCACAGGACGCATCATCATGATGGGAGCGCTTGACAATCTGGTGAAGGGGGCTGCCGGTCAGGCGGTACAGAACATGAATCTGATGTTCGGTCTCCCGGAGACAGAGGGACTTGAACTCGTTCCGGTATTCCCGTAGGGGGGGAAAAGCTTCCGTCTCCGTGAAGGGACGGAGAAAAACAGTATTCCAAGAAAGATTGGATCAATAACATGTCAACTGAGAAACGTAAAGATCGATTTATCATGCAGGCGGGTATCCTTGCCTCAGCGGGACTGATCAGCCGTGTGATCGGCATCCTGTACCGCAGTCCTCTGACGGGGATCATCGGAGATGAGGGCAACGGATATTACAGCGCTGCTTACAATATTTATACGATCATTCTGCTGATCTCTTCCTACAGCATTCCGTCAGCGATCTCCAAGGTGATCGCGGGGAAACTGGCGGTGAAGGATTACAGGAATGCGCAGAGGGTGTTTCGGTGTGCGCTCATCTATGTGATCGTGGTCGGGGCAGTGAGCAGCTCCTTAGCCTTTGTGTTCGCGGATCATCTGGTGCAGGAGGGATCTGCGCCCGTGCTACGCGTGCTGGCGCCCGTCATTTTCCTGTCGGGGCTGTTAGGCGTGTTCCGGGGATATTTCCAGGCGCACGGGACGATGGTGCCGACCTCGATCTCGCAGATTGTGGAGCAGATGCTCCATGCGGTAGTCAGCATCGGCGCTGCGTACTTCTTTGTCAATCTGATGGAGATGGAATCCGATACGACCCGGGCGATTTACGGCGCGGCGGGAAGCGCTATCGGAATCGGAGCGGGCGTGGTGATTGCCTTGCTCTTTATGTCCGGCATTTATATGCTGAACCGCAAAGGGGTAAAAAAGCGGATCCGCAGGGATAAGGCACATCAGCCGGAATCCTATAAGAATATTTTCCTGGTGATCATCGGAATGGTAACGCCTATTTTGCTGAGTACCTGTATCTATAATTCCTGTACACCGCTCAATCAGACGATCTACGCCAAGATCCTGTCGCAGGTGAAGGGATTTTCCGGGGCAGATATCGCCAAGATGTACGGTATCTTTGCCGGAAAAGCAGTGGTGATCGCCAATATTCCGATCGCGCTTGCATCGGCGATGGCATCAGCCATCATGCCGTCGATTTCCTCGTCCCATGCACTCGGCGAGATGGATGCGGTCAGGGATAAAGTATCACAGGGAATCCGCACCACGATGATGATCGCAATTCCGTGTGCGGTCGGGCTGGCGGTGCTCGCAAAGCCCGTGACGCAGGTGTTGTTCCCGCAGCGGGAATCACTCGATCAGGCGGCGGCGCTCCTCGCCGTGCTCAGCGTGTCGGTTATTTTTTACGGATTGTCAACATTGACCAATGCGGTGCTGCAGGCGGTCGGCAAGGTGAACCGTCCCGTGGTCAATGCAGCGGCGGCGCTGTTTATCCAGACAGTCGCGTTTGTTGCAATGCTTCTGTACACAGACTGGAATCAGTACGCACTCGCGCTTTCCATGGTGCTGTATTCGTTCCTTACCTGTGTGTTCAATAACATTTCGATGAGACATGTGTTGAAGTACCGCCAGGAAGTGATGAAAACCTTTGTGAAGCCTATGATGGCGGCTCTGTTGATGGGGCTTGCCGCATACGGAAGCTATTATGGCGTTTACGGCCTGCTCCCGGTGAATGTGGTGGCGCTGGCGGTGGCGCTTCCGGTGTCCGGTATTGTGTACTTCGGGGCGGCGATGGCGCTCGGTGCGGTGGATGAATCGGATCTTATGCGTCTGCCCAAAGGGTATCTGCTGGTGGCGTTCGGCAAGAAATGCTATCTGCTCAGAGATCCGGAATTTGAAAAACCGGGCGGCCGGAAGACGGCGGATGCAGTCGGCACGGAAGAAAGAAAAGCTGTGCGGCGGACGACAGACGGGGATGGCGGCATAGAAAAGAGATCTGCGCGGAAGTCGGCAGGCCCAGATGACGGCGGAGAGAGAAAGGTCGTGCGGAAAAAGAAGGTCCGCGTGGCGAAGAGCGGAAGCAGTCAGAAGCCGGTCAGAAAAAGGGTTGTAAAAAAGAAGTAACGATTTATGAGGAAGAAATCAGAATGATACGGGAAATGACCATTGACGATTATGATAAGGTGTACAGCCTGTGGCTGAAAATAAAGGGATTTGCCATGCGCAGCATCGATGATTCCAGAGAGGGTGTCGAGCGTTTCCTAAGACGTAACCCCCACACGAGCGTGGTGGCATGTGAGGACGGCAGGATCGTCGGCGCGATCCTGTGCGGGCACGACGGCAGACGTGGCTGTATGTATCATGTCTGTGTGGATCCGGAGTACAGGCGACGACGGATCGGGACACAGATGGTGGTCTTTGCCATGGAGGCGCTCAGACGGGAGCAGATCAGCAAGGTTTCACTGATCGCATTCACCGAGAACGATATCGGAAATGCTTTCTGGAACCGGATCGGCTGGACGAAACGCGAAGACCTCAATTACTATGATTTCGTATTGAACAGGGAAAATATTGTTGCCTTTAATAAGTGATGCGTTACGGCGCTGACCGGGGAAAGGCAGCGGATAGATAGAGGATAGTGTTTGGGAGCAAATTCCCCAAGCTATCGTGATGGCGTGGGAATCACGTCATGAAAGGAGAAAAAATGAAACAGATTTCAGGCGGCGTGACAGCCGCAAAGGGATTTATGGCAGCAGGCGCCGAGGCGGGCGTTAAATATCAGAACCGCAAAGACATGGCGCTCATATACACCCCATATCCCTGCGTGACGGCAGGGGTATTCACAAGCAACCTGGTAAAGGCGGCTCCGGTGATCTGGGACAGAGAACTTGTGAATGCAGGCAGTCCCGTGCAGGCGGTGGTCGTCAATTCCGGCATCGCGAATGCATGTACCGGCAGAATCGGTTATGATTACTGTAAGCAGACGGCGGAGGCGGCAGCAGAACAGTTACATATCCCGGAGGATTCCGTGCTCGTGGCATCCACCGGAGTGATCGGCATGCAGCTTCCGATGAACAAAATCACGGCAGGCGTTGCGAAACTGGCGCAGACCAAGGCGGAGACAACGGAGGCGGGAGATGATGCAGCGCATGCGATCATGACAACGGACACCGTGCCCAAGCAGGTTGCGGTAACCGTAGAACTTGGCGGCAAGACGGTGACGGTGGGCGGCATGTGCAAGGGCTCCGGCATGATCCATCCCAATATGTGTACGATGCTCGGTTTTGTGACGACGGATGTCTGTATCACGAAAGAGCTTCTGCAGGAAGCGTTGTCAAATGATGTACAGGATACCTTCAATATGATCTCCGTGGAC
Organism: uncultured bacterium; assembly: GCA_946061355.1. Lineage (GTDB taxonomy): Bacteria > Bacillota > Clostridia > Lachnospirales > Lachnospiraceae > VSOB01. The sequence continues at coordinate 5,714 of CAMGRE010000029.1, forward strand.
GGTGACACCTCCACCAACGACACGCTGGTGGTACTGGCGAACGGTCAGGCGGGCAATCCTGTGATCGATAAAAAGGGCGCGGATTATGATACTTTTGTGGAGGCGCTCCACTTTGTGAATGAGACTCTGGCCAAGATGATGGCGGGAGACGGAGAGGGCGCGACGGCACTGTTCGAGACGAAGGTGATCCATGCAGTGTCCAAGGAGCAGGCGAAGGTACTGGCAAAGTCGGTGATCTGTTCCAGCCTCACCAAGGCGGCGATCTTCGGACATGATGCCAACTGGGGACGTATCCTGTGCGCAATGGGATATTCCGGAGCACAGTTTGATCCGGAGAAACTGGAGCTGTCCTTTGCGGGCGGCGGCGAGAGCATCCTGATCTACAAGGACGGCATGGCGGTTGATTACAGCGAGGAGGATGCAACAAGGATCCTGTCGAACCCGGAGGTGACGGTCATTGCAGACCTGAAGGCAGGCGAGGCGCAGGCTTCGGCTTGGGGCTGTGATCTGACCTATGACTATGTAAAGATCAACGCGGATTACCGCTCATGACCAGATGAGGAGGATGTGAAAATGCAGGAATCAGATATGCAGAAGGTGATGCAGAAAGCGGAGACGCTGATCGAGGCATTGCCCTATATACAGAAATTTAACAGGAAAATCATTGTGGTAAAGTACGGCGGAAGCGCCATGAGCAATGAGGAACTCCAGAAAAACGTGATCAAGGATGTGACGCTTCTGAAGCTGGTAGGCTTCAAGCCGATCATCGTTCACGGCGGCGGCAAGGAGATCAGCCGCTGGGTCGGAAAGGTTGGCAAGGAGGCGCAGTTTGTGAATGGGCTGCGTGTGACCGATGAGGAGACGATGGAGATCGCAGAGATGGTGCTCTCCAAGGTAAATAAGCATCTGGTGACCATGGTGCAGGAGCTCGGTGTCAAGGCGGTGGGAATCAGCGGCAAGGACGGCGGTCTGCTCAAGGTGGACAAAAAATATGCAGATGGCAAGGATATCGGCTTTGTGGGTGATATCAAAGAAGTGAATCCCAAGATCCTGTACGATCTTCTCGAGAAAGATTTTCTGCCCATCGTGGCGCCGATCGGACTGGACGAAGAATTCCAGACTTATAATATCAATGCCGACGATGCGGCATGTGCGATCGCCAAGGCGGTGGGAGCGGATAAACTGGCGTTCCTGACGGACATCAAAGGTTTGTATAAGGATATCAATGATGAGAGCAGCTTCATTTCCCGTCTGACGGCTTCCACGGCGGAGAATCTGATCCGTGACGGTTTTATCGGAGGCGGCATGCTGCCCAAGCTGACAAACTGTACCTCCGCGATCAGAGGAGGCGTCAACAGAGTCCATATCCTGGATGGACGGATTGCACACTGTCTGCTGCTTGAGATCTTTACGAATGAAGGAATCGGTACGGCAATTATTTCGGATGAGGAGGGCGTATAATATGATGCAGGAAAGGATCGATCAGGCAGAGAAAGATCTGCTGCACACATATAACCGGTATCAGATCATCCTGGACAAGGGTGAGGGCGTACATCTGTATGATGCGGACGGAAAAGAGTATCTTGATTTCTGCGCGGGAATTGCGGTGTTTGCTCTGGGATATCATTATAAAGATTACGATGATGCGCTGAAAGCTCAGATTGACAAGCTGATGCACACTTCGAATTATTATTACAATGAGCCGGCGATCCAGGCGGCACAAAGGATCAAGAGTATATCCGGAATGGATCGTGTATTCTTTACGAACAGCGGCGCCGAGGCGATCGAAGGCGCCATCAAGGCAGCGAGAAAATATGCGTATCTGAAGGACGGAAAGACGGATCATGAGATCATTGCCATGAACCATTCTTTCCACGGACGGACGATGGGAGCTCTGTCTGTCACCGGCAATCCGAAGTATCGGGAAGCATTCCAGCCGATGATCGGTAACATCCGTTTCGCGGATATCAATGACATTGACAGCGTAAAGGCACAGCTGAATGACAGGACATGTGCCATTCTGTTAGAGACGGTACAGGGAGAGGGCGGCATTTATCCTGCTGAGGAATCCTTCTTAAAGGAACTCCGCGCAATCTGTGATGAGAAGGATATCCTGCTCATTCTCGATGAGATCCAGTGCGGCATGGGACGCTGCGGCGCTTACTACGCATGGCAGCGCTTCGGCGTGAAGCCGGATATCATGACGACGGCCAAGGCGCTCGGCGGCGGTGTGCCGGTGGGAGCGTTCCTGATGACAGAGAAGGTGGGCGCGCATTCTCTCGTGGCGGGAGATCACGGAACGACGTACGGCGGAAATCCTTTTGCCGCAGTAGCCATCTGCAAGATGATCGATCTGTTTGAACAGGATCATATCATCGACCATGTGAACAGCATTGCACCCTATCTGGAGAAGAAACTGGATGAGCTTGCAGCACGGTTTGACTGTATCAAGACACGCCGCGGTGTGGGACTGATGCAGGGACTTGTGTTTGATAAGCCGGTCGGAGATATTATCAAAAGGGCGCTTCAAAAAGGGCTGATCCTGATTAATGCCGGAGCAGATATCCTGCGTTTTGTTCCGCCTCTTGTGATCACGGAGGAGGATATTGACAGGATGATCTCCATTCTGGCAGAATGTATTGAGGACTAATAAAGGGATTGCGTATCTGGCCGGCGGCCCGAAGTGTTATTGCGTTTTCGGCTGGCGGCAGCGCATTTCATAAAACGGTATTTTACAGGAGTGATCTATGAAAAAAAAGAGAAGATGGCTGTCGGTAGTCATATTGGCGGTTCTGATAATCTGTGTGACGATTGCGGCGGTCAGAAAAGCTGCAGACACGGAGGAAGGGACGCCGGAAGGACTTTTTTCCGCAAAGGATACCTTGTATTTCTGGTATACGGATGAGGCACTGACAGATTATCTGACAAATGTGTCAGCAGCATATTATGAGGAGACGGGATATCATGTCGTTCCCGTTCTTCAGACCGGTCTCGAATATCTGGAGGAGATCAATGATGCTTCCGTCAGGCAGGAAGAGGATGGTCAGCCGATGCCCGATCTGTATATTATCAACAATGACAGTCTGGAGAAGGCATATCTTGCCGGACTGGCGGCCGAGGTGAAGGATAAACAGGGCTTCTGCACGGCGCAGAATTATCCTCAGACAGCGCTTGATGCGGTGAGCTATAACGGGAAATGCGTGGCATATCCCTTTTATTTCGAGACAAGCGCTTTTTTGTACAATAAAACTTACATGGATGAGACGGAACTCACGATACCCAATTCCATTGACGATATCCTGACTTTTGCGGATGAATATGATGCGCCGGAGCAGGTTGAGGCGGTCTTTAAATGGGATGTATCCGATATTTTCTACAATTACTACTTTACGGGCAATTATATGATCGTGGGAGGACCGGCAGGTGACGATCCGAAACAGGTGGATATCGACAATGACAATACGAGGCGCTGCCTGAAGGTTTATCAGGATCTGAACCAGTTCTTTTCCATTGATACCAAGGAAGTGACATATGATTCCGTTATTCAGGATTTCCTGGACGGCAAGATTGTGATGACGGTAGCCACCTCAGATGTGCTTGCCAGACTGGAAGCGGCAAAGGCGGCGGGGGAATTCGAGTATGAATACGGACTTACCAAGATGCCGGATCTGAGCGAGTCGTTAAAGGGACGCAGTCTGTCGGTGACGAACGGTGTTGTGATCAATGGCTATTCCGAGAAGAGTGAGATTGCCAATGATTTTGCGAAATACCTTGTCTATGACCATGCGGATTCTCTCTATGAAGGGGCCGGTAAGATCCCTTCCAGAAGCGGTCTGAATCATGAGCTGGAAGGTATCCGCGCTTTTGAGGAGGAATATGCGCAGTCTATCCCTATGCCGAAGATGCTCGGCACCAGCAATTTCTGGGTGCAGCTTGAGATCTGTTATGCAAAGATCTGGCAGGGCGAGGAGATCGACACGCTCTTAACACAGCTTGACGCACAGATTCAGGATCAGCTGGTCGGTGAATGATATCAGATAAAAGGGGCACACTACTGTTTAGAAAAAACGGGAGTGTGCCTTTTATGATGGGATTATTGATCGCGCTGATTTCGGGAGCGCTTATGAGTATACAGGGAGTTTTCAATACGCAGGTCACAAAAGCATCCGGCGTGTGGAGCGCCAGCGCGTTTGTACAGTTCCTGGCGCTGATCGTGTGCCTCGGTGTCTGGGCGTGCGTGGAGAGAAGCCCGCTTCTGAATGTGTTCCGTGTACAGCCGAAGTATATGTTACTCGGCGGAGCCATCGGCGCACTGATCACCTACACGGTGATCCGCAGCATGGCATCGCTCGGACCGGCAAGGGCCGCCATGTTTATCGTGATCTCACAGCTGATCGTGGCGTATGTGATCGAGCTTTTCGGCATGTTCGGCGTGGAGAAGCAGCCCCTGGAGATGCGCAAGGTGATCGGCATGGTGATCGCCATTGCGGGCGTTGTGATATTTAAGTGGTAATGATGCGGCAGCCCTTGCCATTTCATTCCTTTTCTGCTACAATCAAATGCATCAAAATTTCTGTGACTGTCATTTCGACAGTTTCCGGCGAATCGCCAAGGTTTCAAATCAATTTAAAACAGAATAATACGAAAAAAGGAGACAGCGGTGCAAAGCTGATCTTCGGAAACGAGGAGTTGGTATCACAGCTGTTGCGCAATTATTCCGGCCTGGAGATCTTAAAAGATGTACAGGCGGAGGACATTGAGGATGTGACGGATCGATATGTCCCCATGTTTGAGGAGGAACGCGACTCGGATGTTGTCAAGAAAATCCACGTAAAAGGAAATGAAAAACCGTTTTTTCTTATTTCACTTATTGAACATAAGTCGCGTGTGGATTATAATATAATCATGCAGCTGCTGCGTTACATGGTCTTCATTTGGATTGACTATGAACGAGACATGAAGAAACAGACAGGGAATAAGGACATTGCAAGAACAGCTATACCAAAAGCGAACTGATCGAGAAACAGGACGAGTTGTCACTTGTAATGTTAATTAATAAGCTGCAGGATGCAAGCGAATTTAAAGATCTGGATCTGCCCGAGGATTATCTGAAGGATCTTTCTGAGAACACGCCGGACGAAGTGTTGGAGATCATCTCCAAGGTTATTACGGTGGTGCTGCGGAAACTGAATCTTGAAGAGAACGAAATCCTTGATTTTACAGATCAGGTGAGGGAAAGAAAAATGGGCGAATTATTTGAGAATTTCAGAGGCTATGATGTGCCTGCTGTCAGAAGGGAAGCAAAGGCAGAAGGAGAAATAACACGATTGATTAAACAGATTTGCATGAAACTTGAGAAAGGGCAATCCGTAGACCGGATCGCAGATGATCTTGTAGAAAATGTGGATACAATCAATAAAATCTGTTCCGCAATAGAGCAGGTAGGGACCCATGATGTAGAGGCAGTTTATCAACTTATGAACTTGAAACAGGATGAGACATTTAAGCCATGATTGCTATTGTGGCAAGTTTGCTCTTGCAACTCGGAAGGGAATTATATAAAATAGAATCAGTCAACGTGAGGCTCCGTATAGGGCAGGCATGAGGTGCCTGTCGGGAAGGAGTCTGTATGAAAAACAAAATAACGGTTAAGCTGAAAGATAGAAAGCACAGATGCGTAAGGGTTGTGCAGAGCCTTGTGTCGGGGCTGCTTTTTTTTCTCTGTATTCTTACGTGCGGATGTGAGAGAAGACAGGACTCTGAGAGCGGACTCGCGCCGCTAGAGAAGGATGGTCTGATTGCGTCCGGTGCGGCAGCGGAAGGCGCGGTGGAGGGCGGTGTGAGTGCGGTAGAAAGCGGCGCAAATCAGGCAGCGGAAGGCGCGGTGGAGGCCGGTGCAAACGCACAGCAGTCAGTGGTCTGCTATGTACATATTTACGGTGCGGTCGTGAATCCGGGCGTGTATGAGCTGCAGGAGGGCAGCAGGATCTTTCAGGCGGTCAGTGCAGCAGGCGGATTCACGGAGGAAGCATGCCGAGATTATGTCAACCAAGCGCGACAGGTGTCCGACGGCATGAAGATCTGGATCCCGACGGAGAAAGAAGCGTTAGATTTTCCGGAGAAATCGGGTGACGGAATCGAAACTGTGGGCACTCAGGCAGCGGATGTGGGCAGTGCGGGAGCAGGTGCAAATCCGGGCGCGGGAGCGGCAGGCAGCGTCCTTGTCAACATCAACACGGCGACAGTAGAGCAGCTCTGTACGCTTAACGGGATCGGCGAGAGCAGGGCTAAGACCATTATTGCTTACCGTGAGGCGCACGGTGCTTTTGCAAAAAAAGAAGATATCATGAAAGTGACCGGGATCAAGGAGAGCAGTTACAGTAAAATAAAGGATCAGATCACGGTTGGTGAGGAGTAGATATGGCAAAGAGGGTTTTGGTAGTAGATGATGAGAAATTGATCGTAAAGGGAATACGGTTTAGCTTAGAGCAGGATGGCATGGAGGTTGACTGCGCATATGACGGTGAGGAAGCGCTGGCTATGGCGGGGCAGAATCCTTATGATATCATACTGCTTGATGTCATGCTGCCGAAACTCAACGGCTTTGAGGTGTGCCAGCAGATCAGGGAATTTTCCAATGTGCCGATTGTCATGCTTACGGCCAAAGGCGATGACATGGATAAAATCCTCGGACTTGAGTACGGAGCAGATGATTATATCACAAAGCCTTTTAACATACTGGAGGTAAAAGCACGGTTGAAAGCGATCATGCGCAGAACGACGGCTTCCCGCAAAGCAGATGCGGATACCGGAATCCTGGAGAGCGGTGAGATGAAGCTGGATTGTGACAGCCGTCGCGTCTATATCTCGGGGAAAGAAATCAATCTCACGGCAAAAGAGTTTGATGTGCTTGAGCTTTTGATGAGAAATCCCAATAAGGTTTACGGCAGGGAGGCGCTCTTAAAGCTTGTCTGGGGTACGGATTATCCGGGTGATGTCCGTACGGTGGATGTCCATATCCGGAGACTGCGTGAGAAGATCGAAGCAAACCCGAGTGAGCCGCAGTTTGTACATACCAAATGGGGTGTGGGGTATTACTTTAAGCATTAGTGGAGTTTTTTATGTGGATTCGGTCATTGTGGCAAAAATTCAGAGAGCAGTTTCGCAGACTTACTGTGTTTCGAAGCCTGAAAACACGTTTTTTTATCATATTTCTGCTGGTGGGGATCATTCCGAGTGTCAGCGTCCGCTCCAGCATACTGCGCAATTATGAGGCCAGGGCAATCAATGTCAGGACGAGTGATGTGCAGAATCAGTTCAAGATTCTGGCAAACCATCTGATCACCTACGGTTATCTGCAGGACACTTCTTCGGAAATTATTAATGCAGAGCTGGAACAATTTTCAAATCTTTACGACGGGCGTGTGCTCATCATCGATAAAAATTTCAAAGTGATCAAAGATACATATGGTCTCAGTGAGGGGAAGATCGTGATCTCCGAGGAGGTGATCCGATGTTTCAAGGGTGAGAGTGTGTCAAATTATGACAGACGCAACGGCTACATTGAGATTACCACGCCGATCAGTTCCGTTTCCGGTGTATTGCACGATCAGAACGAGCAGCAGAATGACCAGATACAAGGAGTTATGTTAACCAGCGTGTCTACAGATACTATCATTGCCACGATGGATCTGCTCAGCCGCAATTCTCTGATCCTGGAGAGCATCATGATGCTCTTTGTCATTGTGATCGCCTATGTGGCAGCCGGAGTGCTCACGGCGCCTTTCGGCCGCGTGACGGATGCCATCAGTAAAGTGAAGGAGGGCTTCACGGACGAGCCGATTTCCGTCAATGATTATGCTGAGACAGAGCACATTGTAGATGCGTTCAATCAGCTGCTTGGCCGGATGAAAGTGCTGGATGATTCCCGCAAGGAATTTGTGGCGAATGTCTCGCATGAGCTGAAGACACCGCTCACTTCCATGAAAGTGCTGGCAGATTCCCTGATGATGCAGGAAGAAGTGCCGAATGAGTTGTACAAAGAGTTTATGACAGATATTGCCAATGAGATTGAGCGGGAAAATAAGATCATCAATGATCTGCTTTCTCTCGTAAAGATGGATAAGACGGAGGCGGATCTCCATGTGAGTCAGGTGGACATCAATGAGCAGGTGGAGCTGATCTTAAAGAGGCTTCGCCCGATCGCCAGGAAGCAGAACGTGGAGGTCGTGTTTGAGAGTATCCGTCCGGTTATGGCCGAAGTGGATGAGGTGAAGCTGACCCTTGCATTTTCCAATCTGGTTGAGAATGCCATCAAATATAATAAGACCGGCGGGTTTGTAAAAGTGACGCTGGATGCAGACCATCAGTTTTTTACACTTGAGGTGTCTGATTCCGGGATCGGTATCCCGGAGGAGGCACAGGAGCATATTTTTGAGAGATTTTACCGTGTGGATAAATCACATTCGAGAGAGATCGGGGGCACCGGACTTGGTCTTGCGATCACCAGAAGTGCTGTTCTGATGCATCGCGGGTCGATCAGGGTGTCGAGCGTTTTGGATGAAGGAACCACATTTGTCGTCAAGATTCCGCTGATCCATCAGACCTCGTGAAAGGAGCTTAAGCCATGAAAAAGAGAATAGGTGTATGTTTGCTGTGCACTGTGTGTTTTCTGCTGGCGGCTGCCTGCGGAAAACGGGATGAGGACACGGCGGGACAGACTGTGGATGTATATTATATGAATAAGGACGAGACTCATATCCAGAAGGAGGAGTATGAACTGCAAAGTACGGATACTGCCGGGCAGATTCAGGAGCTCCTCGAAGTGATGGCAATGCCGCCGGAGAGCAATGAGATCAAGGCGGTCATTACCAGCGGATTCACGATATTGGGAGCTGCCCAGGATGGGGAACAGCTTGTGATCAATCTGGATGAACGTTACAAGGAACTGGATCCTTCCGTAGAGATATTGACAAGGGCGGCACTGGTGCGCACTTTGACCCAGATACCGGGGATTACTTATGTGTCCATGCAGGTGAGAGAGGAACCTCTCACGGATCAGTCGGGCAATCCCGTCGGTGTTATGGAGGCTGCCATGTTCATCGATAATGCCGGTGATGAGATCAATTCTTATGAACGTGTTAAGTTGAAACTATACTTCGCGGATGAGACGGGTACGGAACTCAGGGAAATCACCCGAACTGTGGTGTATAACAGTAACATTTCCATGGAGAAACTTGTGGTCGAGCAGCTGATTGCCGGTCCGAACAGCAAGGAGGTTTATCCGACCATAAATCCGGAGACAAAGGTCAACAATGTCACTGTAAAGGATGGTACGTGTTATGTAAACTTAAACGAAAACTTCCTTACACAGACTTACAATGTTTCCTCGGAGGTGACGATCTATTCCATCGTGAACTCTCTGGTGGAACTGGCAAATGTCAATAAGGTTCAGATTTCCATCAATGGCGAGACGGATGGAACCTACAGGGAGACGATCCCCTTTTCCACCGTGTTTGAGCGGAATCTGGAGGTTATTTCCTAAAACAATTCAAGGGATGTGTCACAGAAACTTCCGGGACATATCCCATAAGCATTTCTTTAGAGGATTTTTTCAATGAGACGTTACACATTGTGTAAATGTTGTCTTGCCGTTCTGGCATTCTTTTTTCTTATGCGTATTGCAGGAGTTACGGAAGAGAATAACTGTGGCGGTCCGCCTGCCGGGGAAGTCTTTCTGTCAGGGACTGTCTGCGGTCTCCAGCAAAAAGAGACAGAATATCATCAGGTTAAGACTCTGATTTCCCTGAAAACTGTTGCGCTGCAAGACCGGCACACACAGATATCGGGCGGTGTGCTGTGCTATCTGAAATCAGATCAGGAGCAGCCGCTCATGGGAGAGCGAGTCACGATGCTCGGGGAAATGCAGGAGTTTTCGCAGGCGACGAATCCGGGCGGCTTTGATCAGGATAAATATCAGGCAGCACGGGGACTTTCCCTCTGTATGAAAAAGGCAGAACTCATAGAGCGGGGGAGTACATACAGCGGTTACAGACAGTTCCTGTACCGGGTGCGGGAATGCCTTGACAGTGTTGTTGATGCGGTATGCCTTGAAAGTGACGCGGGTGTCATAAAGGCTATGCTTTTGGGAGATAAGACAGAACTTGACAGTGCCCGGAAGAAGCTGTATCAGGAGAATGGCATCGCACATATCCTGGCGATCTCGGGTGTCTACACACTATCCTTGGTATACATAACCCTATGTAAAACGCCAATTTTCTGCCCTTTCTGGGTATTTTAATTCCCAATTATTACATTACTTTTGATACCTGTTTTTGCCCATAATTGCACTTTGTCCTATGGGGTTAAAGAGAAAAGCATATTTTGGCGAAAGTATAAACATTTACGCAAAAGCCTATTATTTGGCGAAAGAAAGGAAATTTTTATTATGCTAAAGAAAAAAGTAAGGAATTTGAAAGTTTATGATATTTACAATGCAAATTATGAAAAAAGAGTAAATGCAGTTTTGTGCACTTACTCTTTCTTCTTTTATTTAAATATTAGTGTTGCTTTACCAGCGACGAGAGTAGTTAGTGAAGAAATATCAGTCCCAGTTAGATTATTTACTTTTGCTGGAGCTAGTAAAGTAGTTTCAAAATGTTCAATCAATGCTTGATCAAAGAATGTTGTATCAAATGAAATGCCAGCTATTATATCAATTATCCCCTTTGATTGTAAAAAAAGGGGAATCTTAAATAAGGTGTTCATTTGAAAAAAACAATCAAAGTATTCGAGCATTTTTTCAATTGTATTCTTACTGTTTTCACTGAAGCCAATTCCATCTACGGAACCCATAAGATAAACATGGTT
>CAMGRE010000030.1 GCA_946061355.1 uncultured bacterium
CATACAGGTCGTAAAAAAGGGTCCGGTAAATGATATCATGATCTGTCAGGACATTGATGTGCCGGGCAGCAGCCTCTATACGCTGCTGGCCGTAAAGAAGCACAAGACGGCAAGAAAATTTCTGGAGATCATTGAGAAGACGGAGAAACAGGATCAGGAGTTCCTGGTGGATTGCTTTTCGCTGCGGGGAGACTTTTTTATTGTTTTTCCGTATAAACAGGAGAGACCTCTGAAGAGTTTCTATAATGGGAGCGCTTATAAGCTGGCGGAGTGTGAGGATATCTGTATCAATGTGATACTGACCTGTATCTCCTCGGGACTGCCGTATCCGCTCCTGTACCTGATCCTGGAGCAGCGACAGCTGAATCTGTCCAGAGACCATTCGGTCTATCTGGGATATGAGCTCGACTTGGAGCAGCTTGATCCAGACAAGAACGAGCGTGACTGTACGGTGCAGTGTGCGCGTGTCCTGATGGAACTTCTGGAGCCCAAGGCATCGCAGAAGGCGGTCAGCTACCAGCTCCTTCAGAAGAAGACGGCAAAGCGGAGTTACCAGAAATTCACGGAACTCTACAAGGATATCAGGATCGCTTCGGCACCTAAGAAGAGAAAAGGGATCCGTGCCGCGTTGAAACGGTGGTTTGCCAGAAACAGGGACAGGCTCTTCGGCATCCTGCTGTGGGTCTGCGTGCTGCTGATCCTCGTTGTGATCGCTTCCTTTGTGACACAGGCGATTTTCGGAGATATCCCCTGGCTGCGTTTCTTTTTCAACAGCTTCAAAACAATCGGAACGGAATCTTTACTGCAATAGGAGTTAAGTAAACCATGACAAAACGGATATGGATGATCATAAGTCTGATATGGGTGTTATTGACTGTCGGAGTCGGGATTTATCTGGTACAGGATTGTCTGCCCGGGGAAGACTATACCATATATAATCATAGCTGCAGAGGCGGTGCGGACACTTATGTTTCGGAGAACAGGGAAGAGGATGCACTCCTCTATAAGATAGGAGAGAACCGCAGGGTGCGTGCGATGTTCACAACGGCAGGGATCGACCATACGCCGCAGATCGCAGGGATTGCGTACAAGGATAATCTGTATGTGCTGCTGCAGGGAACCATACAGGAGAGTGGTAAGATGCGGACCATCTACCGGATCTATCAGCTGAGCAGTTCCCTGAAGCCGACCGCGGCTTCCGGCTATCTGACGCTGGATGCGGAAGGGGTGCTGAGTGGCTTTGACGTGTCGGAGGATTCCTTTTATCTGACGCTGGTTTCCGCGGACGGCAGTCTGGCGGACGGATACCGGACGGACAGGACGGTCCTTGCGGATATTTCTTCCGACAAGGAAGAGGAAGATCAGGGAATGGACGTCTATCTGCTGCGTTCGGAGCAGACCTGGGAAAGTGAGGACGGTCATTTTATTGTTGATGCCGACTGGAATGGGGCCGGAGTGCAGCTTCGGACGGATCGGGGTATGGAAGAGGGCGACTGGCAGACGATGATGGAGACCAAGGCCGCCTATGAGGGCAGGAAACTGTCACCTTTGCAGATCCTGTCACTGGCGAGAATACCGCTTATTGTATGTGCGGTCATGCTCGTGGTCGGACTGACGCTCCTGTTTATCCTTTCCAGATTGTTAAAGAACAGAAACAGGATCGTCTATATGGCAATCCTGATGGAATCGGTACTGCTTGCCATCACGCTGATCGGTGCCGGGCTGATCAATGAGAAGCGTAAGGAGATGCAGGTACAGGAGTACAGCAATTTCGGATTTTTTGTCATGGAGGATCTACTGAAAGAATTTAGCAGTCTTGAGCGGTTTCCCTTTGATGAGCCGGACTTCTATGAGCAGGAGGATTATTACACGCTGCAGAATGCTCTCGCGGAGACGGTTGTACGCTCGGGAAGCACGCAGGTCTTTTATGATCTGTGCGTTGTCAGAGTCAAGGATCAGATGATCGTGGCGAGCGCAAGCGGCAGGAACGGATACCGTGTCGGCTCGGTCTATACCGATGCGGCGGGTAAGATCGTGTCGGAACTTAAGATAACGGAGGAGGAGATCGCCTCCGAGATGAAGATAAACGGTCAGGAGTACGGTCTGTTGGCACTGGGGGACAGCAAAGGTCCGGTTCCCTCCTATGCGTTGCTCGGTGTCACGAGGCAGGAGATCCTGACAGGTGAATCAGTGCGGGATATGAGAGAAATTGCATGGTTGTTCGGCATCTTTGTTGTCGGAAGCATTTTCTGCTTCTTCATCCTGTGGGTACAGTCGGAGGATCTGCGCAGGGTGTGCAGCGCCATGCAGGCGGTCGCAACCGGACGGGAGGATGTCGAGCTGGAGAGGACATCGGTACTCGGAAGCGATATGAAATCGCTGTGGAACAGCGTATATGAAGTGAATAAGACCGTCAAGAACGTTTACTATACAAAGTTTTTGATGTTTGAGGCATATTACCGGTTTGCTCCGAAGCAGATCGAGAAGATATTGAACAAGGATTCCATCACGGAAGTCAAGAGCGGTGATGCGATCCGCTTAAACGGAACGATCGCGATGATCTCCACCAGGCAGAAAAACAAAATCGATTTGCAGAAGACCCGGAATGACGGCAGGGTGGATCTGGAAGATATGAACAGGCTGCTTGCGCTGATCGCCCACTATCAGGAGGAGGAACAGGGCATCCTGGTTTCCAATGACGGTACGCTGTCAGCGATGAAGATGCTGTTCAGGAACGGAGGTTCCAGCACGGTGAATTTTGGCATTGAGTTCGGTCATATGCTGGAGGAAGCCAAGGAGGAGGGCGGTCTGGAGGCCGCAGTCCTGTTACATAGAACAGATGTGTTATACGGTATCGCCGGCGTCAAGGAACAGAGTATGCCGTTCCTGATCTCGGAGGAGATCAAGGAACTCGAACAGTACGCGGAATGGTTCCGCGATCTGGGCATAAGGCTCGTCGCTACGGGCAGTGTGGACAGAGGTGGCTGCGCAGCGCGGTATATCGGTTATTTTGAGATCGCAGCCTGCGATGGGAAGATCGATCTGTATGAGATATTGGATGTCTGTCCGGAGAAGGAGCGCAGGAGTAAGCTTTCCTATGATGAGACGTTCCAGAAGGCGATCAGACTCTTCTATCAGAACGATTTCTATCTGGCAAGGAGCGCTTTCACCGAGATCGTGAAGGAGTCCGCAGAGGATAGGATCGCAAAATGGTATCTGTTTACCTGTGAGAAATATCTGAATGAGGCACATACGGATGCGATTTCCTGCAAACTGAATCAGTGAGTGGGATCATTTGATCAAAGAAAGTGTGGTGAGTAACGGATGAATCATAATTTATTTCAGGTTTTGCTGACGTCGATCAAGACAAAGATAACGCCTCTCGTGACGAAGGTGCGGCGTTGGACAGACTGGAACTATCTCCGTACTCAGGGGATCAACAAAGTCAGGCAGTTCTTTGCCTCGATCTTTGACGTACGCCCGAAGCATAAGAAAGATTATTATGAAGTGTTTGGCTGGCTCGTCAGCAAGAAACTGGCGTTTGCCATCGTTGTGGTGATCGGCGTGCTGAGCCTGTATTATCTGGCAAGCGTGAAGGATTCGTTCCTTCCGGACAGGAAGGGCGCGGATGGCGGCATCAAGACGTATTCCTATGATTCCGTGATGCTGCGGTTTGCAAAGGATAAGGTCAGGATCAAAGGGAAATCCGGTTATCTCGCCTATGAGGGCAACGTGGCGAAGGGGTATGTCACCGGAACCGGCACACTCTACAATCCCGAGGGCACGGTTGTGTATCAGGGAAGCTTTGACAAGAATAAATACGAGGGAGACGGTGTCGCTTATTATGACACCGGCGTCATGAAATACAACGGTAAATTCAGTGAGAACCTCTACGAGGGAGAGGGCAAGCAGTACCGCGAGAACGGGAGCTTGCTGTATGCCGGAATGTTTGCCAGAGGCATGAAAGAGGGAGAGGGTACGCTGTACGACCAGGGAAGTAATGAGGTCTACAAGGGCAATTTCTCCAAGGACGGGATCGTGTACAGTGATCTGCTCGGTAAGACGGCAAAGGAAGTGAGCGACTGTTACTCGGGAAGCATGAAGCTCTATCGCGGGGAGAGCAGATACGCGGTGGTACTCACAGACATCGAGGCGATGTATGTCGGTGCGACAGAGAGCAATTCCCTGTATGATGATGTGAAAGTCGATAATGTCTATGTGCTGCAGCCCTATTTCAGGGCAGGACAGAGCAATCTCACCACGATCGCGGAACTGAAAGGTCTGTTTGGAGATCCGATCTATGAGGGCAACTCCGAAGTGACGATGGAGGAGGCCGTTGCGATCAACAGGCTGTGCTCCGAGAAGGATGTCCTGTTCGGACCGGTGGACTGGAAGAAGACGGATGAATATGATGAGTATAGCATCATAGATTCCTACGATAAGAGTTATGTCGTATATCTGTACGGTTTTGAGAAGGACGGGTTGGTCTATACATTTGTGTGCAGCGACAAGGATGATGTGTTTGCCTTCTATTACATTACAAAGGGGGAGGGTGCATGAGAAAAGCAACGGTAAAGCGCATTCTTTCCATCATGCTCTCTCTGCTAGTCGGAATGTCTTTGGCCGCAGGAATAGTTCCGGAACAGGTACAGGCGGCCGGCAGCAAGACCCTTACCATGTCGGCGGCAAAATCTCTGGCGGTAGCAAACAGCGCCAAGATCGATCAGCTGAATACCCGGCTGGAGAAGAAAAATGCCTCCTTTCAGCAGGCAGTGAAGAGTCTTGCGTTGAAGGAAAAGAAGATGCGGACGTTCAGCTGGTCGCCGCTCCTGTCATTTCACCTTCCGGAGAAGCCCAACCTGAGCGAAGAATATGAATTCCGCTACAAGCCGCAGGAAATCCAGTATGAGATTGACAGTATCCGCCATCAGATCTCTGACCAGAAGCTGACAGAGTACGAGAAGGTGAGCAATTATTATATTACTATCTATGTGAAGGAAAAAAGCATTTCCTTCAATGAGGACCGCGTTGCGGTGATGGAGGAGACGCTCAAGAAAAACCGTGCCAAGCTGCTGACCGGTCAGGCAAAACAGAGTGATATCACTTCCATGGAGAAGGATGTCAAATCGCTGACAAACAAGATCACAAGCGATATGCGCACGCTGTTATCCACCAAAAAGAAGCTGTCGAACGCAGTCGGCGTCGATGTGACGGTCGGATACCGGTTCGGCAATCCTTTGGAGAAGGCTGAGATCCAGAGATCGGATCTCGAGGCGCTGAATACCTATATGCTGGACAGACACCAGGATTACTATGAAGCTTGTATGGAAGCGACAGCAGCATACCTGACGCTTGAGGGAAATTACAAGCTGATGAGAAATCACTACAGCGGCGCCGAGATGAGTTATATTTCCTCTTATGTGAATCAGGCGCTGCAGGATCAGAATGTTGATAAGAAAGCTTTCAAAACAGCTTATGATAAGTTCCTGACGGAAGTGGACAAGCCGTGGACCGGTTCCTACAGGATCTGGTTTATCAGGATCCCGAAGGAATGGTTCAAGGGCGCTGTGGACGGCACCCGTTATGTAGATGAAGAGCCGTACGCATTGTATGAGGCGGCGCTTGCCTATCAGGAGGCGCGTATCGCCAAGGAGAATATGGCGGAAGAACTCAAGGCGGAACTGGAGGATGGCTTTAACAATTATGTCAGTGTCCGCAATACCTATATAAGTTATCTGGATCAGGTAGATACATCCGAAGAGCAGCTCAAGAAGAACAAAGTGCTCAATGAGATGGGGCAGATGACCTACGAGGAGTATAAGACGTCCGCCGATGAATACGAGGAGCTGCAGAATGAGATGTTCGAGGCGCTCGCCACATATACCCAGACGCTGTTTACGCTTGACCGTCTGACCTGCGGCGGTGTCAGTGCACTGCTCTCGGGAACGGATGCGGATATGATGAGCGCCGGCGGCGGAAACAGTTATATCGTGGAAGAGACTGTGGAGGGAGCCAGATATTTTATCCGATCGATCGTACAGGACAATGCGTTTGAACTCGGCGTTGAGATTCCGGAGAATTTCAGTGTTGAGATTACGGATTATGAACTCTTCTGTGACAATGTATCGATCGGAAAGGCAAAGGTTGGCAAGACGATACGGCATCTCGGTATCGCCAAGCAGGAGATCTCGGACGCCAAGATCCGGTTGTATAACGGGGATGAATTCGTGGACGACTGTAAGATTGATCCGGAGAGCTACGGCGGATCGCTCACGATTGTGACGACCTACAGGGTTGAGGAACGCGATCAGGATGAGATCGGAACCTTTATGGTGACGGTGGATCAGTCGGCAGGTGTGGCACAGTTCAGTGTGGAGCTCACCACAACGGACAAGATCGGATACTACCGCATCGTTACGGCAGACGGCAAACCGTTGTCGTCAGGCAAACTGATCGATGTGAAGGAGAAATTCAAGTATCTGCCGATCCTGGCAGACAGTCTGGAGGAGCTGAAGGTCGAGTTCTACGGAACGGATCAGACGCTGATGTACACGGCATATCTGGACGAGGCAAACCGGAAGATCAGGAAAGAGCCGGTAGATGAGTGAGGAAATATATGGGAAACAGAGCGAAGAGGAAGGGGAATAAAATCAAATATTTTGTCGGCGCATTCGCTGCAGTGGTCTGCGTGCTGGCGGGCGTGATCGCCTTCCTCGGAGGGAACGCCTTTGCTGCCAAACCGGATGAGACGAACGCGATTCAGTTCAGTTCGTTTACTGAAAAACATACGGTGGAGGACTCCACGATCTTTATCGGGACTTACCTGATCCATCTGGATGCCTATACGGATGAGCTCAGGGAGAAGGCGCTTGATAGCGCTGCCGATTCCGGGCAGGACAATGTTTATTATAAATCGGAGCTGGCGGGCGGTGCGTGGTACGATATCACGAGTGCCTCCGGTCTGAAATCAATCACAACGGACGGTGTGATCGTCGAGGAGACGGAACTGGCTGAACTGTGGGTGACCTATTATGTGGGCAGTGACGGTATCCTGCGGGATGCCAGGACCGGCAATGCAGTCAATCTGTTCGACTCGCCGGACCCTTATAATCTGTACGAGCTGGAGGAACTCGAGCCGATCCGGCTGCAGTATGACAATTACCTCACGGAAATGATCAATACGACGATGAGTGACGATGAGGTGCTCAACTATTATTATCTGCAGACGCAGAAGTTTTTCAATAAGGATATCAAGACGAAAAAAATGAAAGAGCTTGACAAGCAGCTTGCGAATCTGGAAAGCTGTCATCAGACGCTGCTCAGTCAG
The DNA here is from genome assembly GCA_946061355.1 of uncultured bacterium. Classification (GTDB taxonomy): domain Bacteria; phylum Bacillota; class Clostridia; order Lachnospirales; family Lachnospiraceae; genus VSOB01. The sequence goes on from CAMGRE010000030.1 coordinate 7,328, forward strand.
GAGGAAACGGAGTTGGCCGAGACAGTCAGTAAACTGATGTCTCAGGTAGATGCAACGCGCCGCGCGGAAGTGTTCCGCAAGTTGATTGACGGAGACAGGAGCTTGTTGAGCCGGTTGCTCGGCACCTACAACGGAGACAAATTCGGTTCCGATGCGGAAGAGGAGGAAGACGAAGAGGAAGAGGATGAGGACGCCGAGGACTCTGAGGACTCTGAGGACGGAGAAGGCGAGAGCGACGAAGAGGAAGACGACGAAGAAGAGGACGAAGAGGAAGAGGAGGAAGGCGGCGGAAGCGATGCACAGTTCGTGCCGAACACGACGATGCTCGATGCCCTCGGCGATGCGATGAGCAATGCGCAGGAGAGTTATCTGAGTTATTCCGCAAAGGGGTTGTCAGAGGATGTCAGCGCTATTTTGCAGAGTGAGGAGACGAAGGAAGCAAAGAACGTCATCTCATTGTCGGAAAACGGCGTGAATGACGCGTTTAAACAAAGTCTCAGCAAGCTGACCTATCTTTATCATATTGAGGACAGCCTGATCAAGGAAAAGGATGCGGAGCGTGCAGTGCTCGAGAAGGATTTGCTCCCCAAGGCCGATACCGCTTATCAGAGCCAGATCCAGGCAGGCGCTTCCACACGATATACGAGCCAGCTCAAGAAGGGTGTCAGCAAGGCGGCGGGAGAGCAGATCCTGAAGGAACAGAAGTCGGAAGCGGATAATGCCAGGACGCAGCTCCAGTCCTTTATTCAGGCTAAGACAGACCGCATGGATAAGAGTGATGCCATCAGCTGGATCTACGAACGGATCAGATGGGCGGATGGTCTGTATGACGGGATCAAGACCGATGACTTCAGCTGGAGAGCGAGGGAGTCGGTGGATGCCCATATCGAGTGGCTGAGGCAATTGGCGCAGGAGATCGTGAACGGGGATGAGAGCTTACAGTCCCTGCTCGATAAGCTGATGGCAGAGAGGGATGAACTGCTGCGGAAACAGCAGGAGGCTCTTGACAATAACGATCTGGACGGAGCAAAGAAATACGATGCTATGATCGCAAGTAAGACGGAGGCGATCGATCAGGAGAAGCAGAGGCTGGCGGATACCCTGAATTCCGGTGACAGCTCTGCGTCGGATAAGGCGCAGGCAGGCAACGATCTGGAATCGGCGGGGGCTCTGGAAGGAGCAATCAATAAATTAAAGAATGATGCGAGTGCGGCGCTTGCGGGCGGCGATATGTCGGCGGCGCAGGACAAGCTGAACGCACTGGGAGAGATGGGAGCATTCAGCGCCCTGAATGATCTGAAGAATAAATTCAAGGACAACGATGCGGCAGCAAGACTGATTAATTCCGCGTTGCAGAAAGCCCAGGAGGCGGCAGCGTCAGGCAATTCCCTGACGGGCGAGAGCGCATCGGCCGGTGCAGAAGCCGGAGCGGGAGCAGAAGGTGACGGAGCGGGAGCGGAAGGTGAAGGCTCAGACGAAGGCGTCGGTGCAGGAGGCGAAAGTGCCGGAGCAGAAGGCGCAGGCGCGGGAGCAAATGCCGGAGCAGAAGGTGACGGAAGCAGCACGAAGGATCCGATGAAGCTGACGGAGGATGAGTTGCTTGACATGATCACAGCGGTCCTCGGCAGTGACTTCGATCAGCTGAACGCGGACGGACAGGTTGTGGCAGCCACAGCCGTGAAATGGCTCGGGGAAGAGGGCAATGCCAATGCCGTGAAGCTTGCAAAGAAACTGATCGATAAGTGCGGCGCAAGCGGGAACGCTTATGTTTATACAAAATATAAGAAGAATCCGCAGGTACAGTACCTCTGCCTGAAGCTGCTGGACGGCAAGGACGGCTTCCGGTATCTCTACAGCGGTACCAAGAAGGAGGCAACGATCCTGAAGGGAACGAAGGAGTATAAGTTCACTGTCGGCAGCACCAACGTGTCGTTCAAGGACAAGAGTACCGATACGATGAAGAAGGCAACCGTATTCCAGAGCGATGCGTACATCGATGAAGCGGCATCAAAGAAATACTTTGAATATGCGGTGGAATATTTCAAGGATACCGATTATGCCGCAGGGTTGAACAGTTCCATGATGACGGAAGCGGAGAAGCTTTTAAATACATTCAAAGGAGGTGGAGAAGAGTAATGGCAGATTATCCGATTATAGCAGATGTGAGTGCGTATATCGTCAAGACACTGCGGGAAAAGATGTGTCCGGAGCCGATTCCTTCTCCGAACAATATCGAGATTTCCTCCCCGGCGGATCAGGATGTGGACTATATCGTAGGTCTGTATCTGTATGATATCAGGGAGGAAGGCAATGTGACCCAGCCGAACTTCATGCAGAAGGGCAGGGTACAGCTTCAGAAGCCGCCAAGACCATACGGTCTTTACTATATGGTGTTTATCAACGGGTCTTCCCAGATGGGATTAAAGGCCCCTGATATCCAGAAAATTATGGGAAGGGTTGCGCAGATTGTCAACGACAACAGTTCCGTCCTTCCCAACCAGCTGCAGACGTGGCTGGACACACAGGAGCCTCCGATTGTACTGTCTCAGGCGAAGATAAGTCTGGAGGAAAAGGTGAGGGTGTGGCAGGCGATCAACAAGCCTTACCAGATCAGTCTGTTCTATAAGGCGGCACCCGTATTCCTGTCCAGCGAGATCATCGTGGATACTCCTCGTGTTTCCGAGGCTACATTCGGTCTGCATATCACAGGTGAAGAAAGGGGGAGAGAATGATAGGTGGATAGCGCTGTAATTCATTACAGGCTGGATCTCGTAGTCCGGCTGTTGGATACGACCACAGGGTCTGCTGTAGATGAGCATAACGTGCAATTTCGGAATGACGGACATTCCCTGCAGCTTACGCCTCGTGGCAACGGCAGTTATGTACTGATCAATTCCGGCAGGGAAGATTTCACACTGCAGGTGACAGTACACGGATACGAACCGTGCGAAGTGCCGGTTTGTTATGAGAAGCTGGATGAGAGGATACCTATTCAGGAAGTATTCCTGATACCGTCAGAGAATACTGCAGAAGGAGAACCGTTACTGACGTTCTCCGGTCAACTTTCCGGCCTGGAGCAAGTGGAGGCGGTGAGCCTCAGACATGCCCTGTGCAGCATACAGGAATTTGATGAGCGCAAGCGCATCATGAAGGTATTTCAGAAGAGCAGCAGGGCATCATTGGAAGACGTTGCCTATGGATTGATCCGGGCGGACATGACGGGCTACGAACGCATCGAGATCCTGAAGGAAACAGGAAAAGGTGAGTTCAAGCTCAAGGAGCCGCTCAAGGAACCGTTTTCCGTCAATTCTCCGATTGCCAGGGTTATTTTTGGCAAGGCAGGGCAAGATGGGGAATACATTCTGCGGGTGAGAGATGAGTCGGAAGACTTGCGTTACCTTGTCAGATATGTGGTAGAGGGAGAGACCAGATTTCAGGTAGTGGACTTCCATCAACTGGATGGAGTCGTACTGCGGTAAGGAGAGGAAATGGGACAACTTGTCGTAACAGGAGCCACGGCTGTATGCAGCTTTGGCACAGTGCCGGCAACCATTACAGCAACGTCACAGGCGGCTGTGATGGTAGAGGGTAAGCCGGCAGCAACGATCCAGGATGCACAGCCGATCGTGAACGTTTCGTCGTTTGGCATGTGTACCTCATTATTGAATCCGCAGGTGGCGGCAGCTACGGCCGCAGCGCTGGGAGTCCTGACACCACAGCCTTGTCAGCTTGTATGTGCCGGTGCATGGATACCGACGAAGCCGACCGTTTTAGTTGGCGGCAAGCCGTGTCTGACAAGCGATTGCAGCATGGTATGTATGAACGGTGCCGGTAACATCAAGATCACATTTGCCGGACAGGCAAAAACTTTAATTACCTAAAAATGAAAGGAGAACAAGCATGGCAGAGTATTTTTCACCAGGCGTATATGTGGAAGAATATGACAATTCTCCACGAAGCATAGAGGGAGTGGGAACAAGCACGGCAGGTTTTATCGGCTTGGCCGAAAAAGGTGCAACGATCGGTGCTCCTTCTCTTGTTACAAGTTTTAAGAGTTTCACAAAGCAGTTCGGTGGATTTTTGAGCGAGTTTACACACGGAGAATACCGTTATCTGGCTAACAGCGTAGAGCAGTTCTTCATCAACGGCGGAACGAGATGTTACGTATCACGTGTGGCTCCGCCCGACGCAGTTCCCGCTAAGATCCAGAAGGGTATCCTCGGATTCGAGGCAGCCAATCCCGGCAAGTGGGGCAACCGTATCCAGATTTCCCTGAACACTGTTCTGAAGCGCAAACTGCAGCTGATCGCAAAATCCGGCACAGGCTATATCGCAAAGAGTGTGGAAGGCTTCAGAGAAGGAGACCTGGTAGAGTTCCAGGGTGAGTACAACAAGATCGCAACCATCTATGACAACACGATTACTTTTGAGAAAGAGTTCACCGGAGAGGTTGTAGATGATTCCATCATCCCGAAGGCAGTGCTTTACCTCGTTGTTGTTGATGTGAGCGTACGTTACAACGATGAAGTTGAGAATTATTCCGAGTTGAGCTTCAACACAAGCGCACCGAACTATATCGGTACAAGATTATCCTTGAGCGAGATCGTTAAGATCACGGCTGAGCCGTTCACAGAACTCGGCAATCCGGTGGAAGCAGTTCTGGGCGAAGGCTTACAGAGCGGTATGTTTTCACTGGAGGGCGGCAGCGACGGATCCATCTCCAAGGTGACCGCAGCAACCTTTATCGGCGAGGACAACGGACCCGGCAAGCGTACCGGTATCCAGTCCTTCCTCGAGAACCAGATAGTCAGCATGATGGCAATTCCCGGCATCACGATTCCCGAGGTAGTTGTAGCGCTCGTGGCACACTGCGAGAATTTAAAGAGCCGCTTCGCCGTATTTGATATGCCGAAGGATATGTACAAGACAAAAGATCTGATCGAGTACAGAAACATGATCGATTCCACCTATGCGGCAATGTACCATCCGTGGATCCAGGTATTCGACAGAGCTTCCAACAAAGCGGATTTCGTACCGCCTTCAGGCGCGGTTCTCGGTGTTTACTCCAGAACCGACATTGCAAGAGGTGTACATAAGGCTCCCGCGAATGAGACCGTATTCTGTACAGGACTGAAGGTGAACTACACCAAGGGCGAGCAGGATATCCTGAATCCCGAGGGAGTCAACCTGATCCGTGCACTGCCCGGACAGGGAATCCGTGTATGGGGCGCAAGAACAGCAAGTTCCAACAGCGCATTCAAGTATGTCAATGTGAGACGTCTGTTCATCTTCGTGGAGGAGAGTATCAAGGCGAGCACCAACTGGGTGGTATTCGAGCCCAACGATGCGACATTGTGGCAGAGAGTCAGCATGACGGTGACGTCCTTCTTAGATAGTCTGTGGAGAAACGGTATGCTGGCAGGTTCCTCACCTTCCGAAGGCTACTTCGTGGAGATCGGACCTTCCACGATGAGCAGAGACGATATCATGAACGGCAGATTGATCTGTAACATCGGTATTGCACCGTCCCGCCCGGCTGAATTCGTAATCTTCCGTGTAACACAGCACACAGCGGAAGCAGGCGGTGAAGGCGGAGAAGCAGAAGGCTAAACTGCAGGGAAAGAGAGCAGATACCACTTAAAATAAACGAAAAAGGAGAAATGAATCATGGCAACATATGAAAGTGATGGCAAAAACCTTGCGTATCCGTTGACTAAGATGAACTTCCTTGTTACGGTGGCAAAGATTTCCGGAACCGCAGCATTCAGTGAAGTGACAGGAGTAGAAGCATCCGTGGACGTCATTGAATTCCGTCAGGGAAATGCCGGCAGCCTTGCTCCCGTGAAGATTCCCGGACTGGTGAAGCACGGAAACGTAACATTGAAGCTCGGCTATACATTGGACAGCGCGTTCAAGACATGGATTCAGGAGTGTGTCAGTGAGGTGAGAGGTGAGATTCCCCGTAATGATGTGCAGATCGAACTGATTGACATCAACGGCGGTGCGCCGCAGCAGAATGCGGTAGCGATCACAGGTACCCGTGTATGGATCCTGACAAACGCATGGGTAACAAAGTACAATGCACCCGATCTGGATGCAAAGACAAGTGATGTGGCAATCGAGAGTGTTGAGATTGCATACGAAGAATTGATTATCCCGAACTAGGGAAAAGGAAACGGTCGTATGACCGGCGCCGATGGGCTGCGTGGAAGTTCCGCGCAGCCCGAAGGTGTTCCCACACAGAGACGATAACAACAGACATAAACACGAATATAACAGCCTCGGGCTGATGAGATAAGAAATATAAGCAAAAGATAAGTAAAGATAAGAAGATAATCAGACAGGAATCACCGGAAAGGAAAGAGCGTATGGAAACTGTATTTGAATTTACATTACCGAAGGGATATATGGACGGAGCGGGAGAACTGCACCGAAAAGGAAAGATGCGTCTCGCCACGGCAGGAGACGAGATCAGTGCCACGAGGGATCCGAGGGTCTTAAGCAACCCTTCCTTCCTGACGATCGTGATCCTGAGCAAGGTGGTGACGGAGCTGGAAGGCGTGGAGATGGTATCCGCCACGCTGATTGAGAAGCTGTTTACCGCGGATTTGGCATTCCTGCAGGATATGTATCAGCGCATCAATGATATCGAGCCGCCGACGATGGAGGTTGTATGTCCCGATTGCGGCAAGCGTTTCCGGGTGCCGCTAAATTTTACGCAGGAGGGATAACGCTATATCCGCAGGAGGAGCTGTATAAGGAAATGTCCTTTATTTCCTACTATTTCCACTGGAGCATGGACGAGGTCATGAAGCTTGACCACATGAGCAGGCGGAAATGGTGCAGTGAGATCTCGGAGATCAACAAGAGCATCAATCCCTCGAAGAAACAGAAAGAGAAGAGTATCTTTGACATGAAGCCGAACAGATAGGAAGGAAACGTTATGGCAATTGAGAACACTTCAAGAAAGTCCGGGGAATCAGGCAATATTCTGGTCATGAATGAAGGGTTAAACCCGCTGACAGGCTTTAATTTCTTTATTCGTGTGGAAGGGGCAATCGATCTCCCCTGCCGGGCGGTGCGGGTATTCCAGTACGAAAATGAATATGAGCTGATTCAGGAGGGCGGTCTGAACGACTATGTCCATATGCGCAGGAAGCCGATCTCCAAGCCATTTACGTTCCAGGTGGAGCGCTATGTCGGAGTGGATTACGTTGATCCGCTGGCAAACGGTACGGAGCTGCTGCTTCCGGTACTGCTCTTTGTGTGCCGTTACCGGGACGGCAAGGTGCCGATCCGCATTTATGCCTTCACCGGCTGCACCGTCATGAGCAAGCAGTACGGCGAACTGAATGCGGAGAAGAGTGAACTGCTCGTGGAGACGACGACGATCGGCTATCGGGAGATGCTGTGCATCAACTGGCCGGGCATCGAAAGCTCGCTGGATGCATGGGCGGAAGATGAGGACACGGTTGCCAACAACTACAAGACGACCAAGTATGCGAAAACCATCAAGGATCTCGGCGGCACGGAGCTTAGCAAAGAGGATATGCTGAAGAATGTCAAGAAATGGGATATCAACGATCCGGAAAATTCCGATACTTATGCAAAGAAGGCAAGCGGGATCGAGGTATTCTCCAAGGATAAGATGGAGGCGCGGGCTAAGAAATGGGATCCGCAGAATCCCAAGGAGGAGGATCAGCGTGCGGCGAAATCAACGACTGCACCGCTCTCCAAAGAACTGATGGAGGCAAAGGCGAAGAAGTGGGATGCCGACAATCCGAAGACTTCCAAGGCATATGCCGCCAAGCCGTCCGAGAAGCCGCTTACCAAGGCACAGATGAAAGCAAAGGCAAAACGGTGGTCTGCGGATGATAAGAAGTCGCGTTCAGCCAAGCAGTCGGAGGATGTGCTGAAGAGCAAGATCAATTCCAAGCAGATCGACGGAAGCAATATTGAATATACAAAAGAAGCCAAGAAGTGGGATATCAATCATCCCGATGAGAAGCGCAGCGCTGTGGACGTGGAATGGGAGAGAGGTATCATTGAGGAGTCTAAAGAGCAGTGGGAGGCGAAGGCAAAGAAATGGGATGCCAACAATCCGAGCGAGGATAAGCAGAGCGCACAGGGCACAGGGGATAGGACGGTGAGCCCCCTGTCCAGACTGTCCCGGGCAGAGATGGAGGCGAAGGCAAAGAAATGGGATCCGAATAATCCAAGCGCAGACAAGCAGAGTGCGGCAGATCCCAAGAAGAAAGGCATCGATCCGCTGACCAAAGCACAGATGGAGAAAAAGGCGGTGAAATGGGATGCCAATGATCCGGCCGTGGATAAGCAGAGCGCAGAGAACGCAGGTAAGAGAGCCGTGAGTCAAGCCTCTAAACTGTCCAAGGAAGCGATGGAGGCAAAGGCAAAGAAATGGGATCCGAACAACCCGAGTCCGGATAAGCAGAGCGCACAGGGCACGGGAGAGAGAACCGTGAGCCCGCTGTCCAAACTGTCCATGGCAGAGATGGAGGCAAAGGCAAAGAAATGGGATCCCAAAGCCCCGAGCGCAGAGAAGCAGAGTGCGGCAGATCCGAAGAAGAAAGGTGTCAATCCGTTGCCTAAAAAGCAGATGGAAGGCAACGCCAAGAAGTGGGATGCCAATAATCCGAACAGCACGAAATATGCAAAGCAGCCAAAGGATCAGTTATCCAAGTCGGCGATGAAGGGTAAGGCTAAGAAGTGGGATGCCAATAACCCGAACAGCACGAAGTATGCAAAGCAGCCAAAGGATCAGTTATCCAAATCGGAGATGCAGTCCAGGGCTCAGAAGTGGCCACAGAAGAAGAGCGCCGCGTCGGTTGTGGAGTTCTTGTCCAAGAAATGAAATAAGATTTGACAGCAGATGAGTGAGAGGAAAGGAGGGTGAGAACGTTGCTGACAGTAAAAGCGCCGATTGAGTTAAAATGCACCGGGCTCATTCTCTCTTCCGGGGAAGATTTCTGCCACAGGATCACCGACAATTATCAGATGATTTCAGCTGCGGTGACAGGGGAGGATCTGCTGCATCTGGTCAACACGCCGCCGGAAGTATTTCTTGCCGAGAGCGGCATGACCAGCGTCTCCAACCAGATGAACCTGTATCATTCGCAGGAAAACAAG
>CAMGRE010000031.1 GCA_946061355.1 uncultured bacterium
AAAAAAGTTGCGATCGGTCTGATCGCATCTGCAGCAGTCTGCTCCTTTGTCTGCGGTGTTACAGAGCCTTTTGAGTTCGCATTTATGTTCCTCGCTCCCGCACTGTATCTGATCTATGCGCTTCTGTATGGTATCTTCACGGTGATCGCGGTTGCGATCGGATTCCGTGCCGGCTTCTGTTTCTCGGGCGGAGCTACAGACTTGCTGTTCTCGGCGTCGTTGCCTGCAGCACAGAATACATGGATGATCATCCCGCTCGGTATCGCAGCGTTCGTTGTCTTCTATGCAGTGTTCCGTTTTGCAATCCTCAAATGGGATCTCAAGACACCCGGCAGGGAAGATGATGATGTTTCCGATGAGGAGAAGGCAGCAGTGCTTTCCAACAACGATTACACAAAGGTTGCTGAGATCGTTCTGGAAGGTCTCGGCGGCAAGGACAACATTACAGACTGTGACAACTGCATCACAAGACTTCGTATGGAAGTAAAAGATTACACACTGGTAGATGAGAAGAAGATCAAATCTGCCGGAGTGGCCGGGGTGATGAGACCCAGCAAGACATCTGTTCAGGTTATTATCGGTACCAAGGTACAGTTCGTAGCTGATGAAATGAAGAAGATGTTATAAATTCGGATATGGACCATAGCGTCATATCGAGATCCTGACACGCCGGAGGTCCTGACAGACCTCCGGCGTTTGATATGCGCATAAGGTGCAGAAGAAAGGACGCTGCCGATGCAGCCTGTATCTTATGCGGCGGTCAGGATACAAACTAAGACAGGGAGATTGATTATGAATATTGTAAGAGCAAAGGATTACAAAGACATGAGCAGGAAGGCGGCCAATATCATTTCAGCAGAAGTGATCATCAAGCCTCACTGTGTGCTTGGACTGGCTACCGGTTCCACGCCGATCGGCACTTATGAGCAGCTGGCGGAATGGTATCAAAAGGGCGATCTGGACTTTTCCAAAGTGACATCGGTGAATCTGGACGAGTATAAAGGACTGCCGCGAGAGAACGATCAGAGCTATTACTACTTTATGAATACCAATTTCTTCAGCAAGATCAATATCGATACAAAGAACACGTATCTGCCGGACGGCATGGAGCCGGACAGCGCGAAGGCGTGCGGGGAATACGAGCGGATCATAGAGTCGCTCGGAGGCGTGGATCTGCAGCTCCTCGGACTGGGACATAACGGACATATCGGCTTTAACGAGCCGGCGGAGGAATTTGTACCCCAGACGCACTGTGTGGATCTGACACCCTCCACGATTGAGGCGAACAAGCGGTTTTTCGCTTCCTACGACGATGTGCCGAAGCAGGCTTATACGATGGGGATCCGAACGATCATGCAGGCAAAGAAGGTGCTTGTGGTAGTAAGCGGACAGGATAAGGCGGAGATTTTAAAGAAAGCATTTTTCGGACCGATTACACCCAAGGTTCAGGCATCTGTCCTGCAGCTGCATCCGGATGTGACGGTCGTTGCCGATGAAGCGGCGCTTTCACTCGTTTAGCTTTTTCTGAGAATGGGCATACCTATAAAAAAGCGGAAAGAGGTAAGATAAGAAATGATTATCAAAAATGCGGAAGTGTACACGGAAGAAGGAAAATTCGAAAAACGGGATATTTTTATCAAAGATGATAAATTTGTGGCGACGGCAGAGGAGGCATTCTCAGATACCGCAAACAGTCAGACGGTCGATGGGACGGGCTGCTATGCCATTCCGGGACTGATCGACATCCATTTCCATGGATGTGTCGGGTATGATTTCTGCGACGGTACCAAAGAGGCGATCAACGCTATGGCGCGTTATGAAGCGTCGGTCGGAGTCGGGGCGATTGTTCCTGCAACGATGACACTTGCAGAGGATACGCTGATGCAGGTGTGCCGTGCTGCCAAAGCTTACAGGGACTGTCCGCCGCCATCCGACCAGGCGGAGCTGTTGGGGATCAATATGGAGGGTCCTTTTATTGCAGAGAGCAAGAAAGGGGCGCAGAATCCGGAATTTTTGAGGAAGCCGGACGCAGAGATGTTTGGTCGATTAAGTGATGCATCGGGCGGTATGATCAGGCTGGTGGATATTGCGCCGGAGACGGAAGGAGCGATGGAGTTCATCCGGAAGGAAAGGGATGTGACAGTTCTGTCACTTGCGCATACTGCGGCGGATTATGATACTGCCATGGAGGCTTTTGGAAACGGGGCATCTCATGTGACCCATCTGTATAATGCCATGAATCCCTATACGCATCGATCACCGGGACTTGTGGCTGCCGCTGCGGATGCAGGGGCTGAGGTGGAACTGATCTGTGACGGCGTGCACATTCATCCGGCGGCAGTGAGGACAACCTTTAAGATCTTTGGGGATGACAAGGTTATCCTGATCAGCGACAGCATGATGGCTACCGGGCTTGAGGACGGAGAGTACAGTCTGGGAGGACAGCCGGTAAAGGTCAGGGGGAATCTTGCCACGCTTCATGACGGAACCATTGCCGGTTCTGCGACAAACCTGCTTGACTGCATGCGCACGGCGGTTCTTGAGATGAACATTCCGTTAGAAAGCGCAGTGAAATGTGCGACGGTGAATCCGGCTAAGAGTGTCGGGCTCTTTGACCGTTACGGAAGCATTACACCCGGAAAAATCGCAAATGTCGTCCTTCTGAAAAAGGACGGTTTGGAACTTGACCGCGTCCTGCTCAGAGGAAACAAGATTAGCTGTTGACAATTCGGAGTACAGCGTGTATGCTCTTAGTGTAACGTGATATTGCAATCCCGTGTAACGATTATAATTTCATATCGCTTTTTCTCTTATTCAGAGTGGTGGAGGTACATAGGACCGATGAAGCCCGGCAACCCCTTTATGGAAGGTGCTAACCTGAGCGAGTGAATCGAACAATAAGAGGATTTGAATATCAATAATCAGGTCCGCTTATTTCAGTAAGCGGACTTCTTTTTTCAAGGAGGATGATTAGAAATGGAAAAACGTTTATTTACTTCCGAATCCGTAACGGAAGGACATCCCGACAAAATGTGCGATGCGATCTCTGACGCGATCCTGGACGCGCTGATGGAGAAGGATCCCATGAGCCGTGTGGCTTGTGAGACTGCAACCTGTACCGGATTTGTGCTGGTTACCGGTGAGATCACCACGAATGCTTATGTGGATATTCAGAAGATCGTGCGTGAGACGGTAAAGGAGATCGGCTATGATAAGTCCGAGTACGGATTTGACGGCAATACCTGTGCGGTTATGGTTGCGATCGACGAGCAGTCTTCCGATATCGCAATGGGTGTAGACAAGGCTCTGGAAGCTAAGGAAAACAAGATGTCTGACGAGGAGATCGAGGCGATCGGCGCAGGCGATCAGGGTATGATGTTCGGTTATGCGACCAATGAGACAGAGGAGTATATGCCTTATCCGATCTCTCTGGCACACAAGCTGGCGCTTCAGCTCACCAAGGTGAGAAAGGACGGCACACTGAAGTACTTAAGACCTGACGGAAAGAGCCAGGTGTCCGTAGAGTATGATGAGAACGGTAAGCCGAAGCGTCTGGAGGCAGTCGTACTCTCCACACAGCATGATGAGGATGTGACACAGGAGCAGATCCACAAGGATATCAAGAAATATGTGTTTGATCCGGTACTTCCGGCAGAACTCGTTGATGCTGACACCAAATTTTTCATCAATCCTACCGGCCGTTTCGTGATTGGCGGACCTCACGGCGATGCAGGTCTCACAGGCCGCAAGATCATCGTGGATACCTATGGCGGATATGCACGTCACGGCGGTGGCGCTTTCTCCGGAAAGGACTGCACCAAGGTTGACCGTTCCGCAGCGTATGCAGCCCGTTATGTGGCAAAGAATATTGTGGCAGCAGGACTTGCCGACAAGTGTGAGATCCAGCTCTCCTACGCGATCGGTGTGGCACAGCCTACCTCCATCATGGTAGATACCTTCGGTACCGGCAAGATCGCAGATGACAAGCTGGTAGATGTTGTCCGTGAGAATTTTGATCTGCGTCCGGCAGGTATCATCAAGATGCTTGACTTAAGACGTCCGATCTACAAACAGACCGCAGCTTACGGTCACTTTGGACGCAATGATCTCGATCTTCCGTGGGAGAAGACCGACAAGGCAGAGACTCTCAAGAAATATTTATAAGGATTTTTTGCGAAATATTTATAGAAAAAATGCGTATAATCCAGTATGATAAGAGGGATAGGGCAAGTTGCCTTATCCCTCTTTCATTTACAAGATTACTACAGAAACAGGAGAGAAAGTCATGGCGTTTGTACATCTTCATACCCATACGGAATACAGTCTTCTGGATGGCTCCAACAAGATTAAAGAATATGTGAAGCGTGTCAAGGAACTGGGCATGGACAGTGCGGCCATCACGGATCACGGTGTGATGTACGGTGTCATCGATTTTTACCGCGCCTGCAAAGAGGCGGGAATCAATCCGGTAATCGGGTGCGAGGTGTATGTGGCGCCGAATTCCCGGTTTGACAAGGAACTCACAGGCGGTGAGGACCGGTATTACCACCTCGTATTGCTGGCGGAGAACAATACGGGTTATGCCAATCTGATGAAGATCGTGAGCCGTGGTTTTACCGAAGGCTATTACTATAAACCCAGAGTGGATATGGAGATCCTGAACCAATTCCATGAAGGAATCATTGCGCTGTCGGCCTGTCTGGCCGGAGAGGTGCAGCGCTACATCGTGAAAGGACTCGTGGATGAGGCAAAGAAGGTGGCGCGCAAGTATAAAGCGTGCTTCGGAAAGGGAAATTTTTTCCTGGAGATGCAGGATCACGGCATCCCGGAGCAGCGGACCGTCAATACAGTGCTGCTGCAGATGAGCAAAGAGCTCGATATTCCGCTCGTCGTCACAAACGATGTCCATTACACTTATGCGGATGATGTGAAGCCTCACGATATCCTGCTGTGTCTGCAGACCGGCAAGAAGCTGGCGGATGAGGACCGAATGCGCTATGAGGGCGGGCAGTATTTCGTCAAGAGTGAGGAGGAGATGAAAGGCCTCTTTCCCTATGCGTGGGAGGCTGTGGAGAATACGCAGCGGATCGCGGACAGATGTCATGTGGAGATCGAGTTCGGTGTGACGAAACTGCCGAAGTTTGAGGTGCCGGAGGGATATACTTCGTGGACGTACCTCAATGAACTGTGCCGGAAAGGACTTGAGGAGCGGTACCAGGATGCCGACGGGGAGAGCGTCAGGAAGCAGATTGGCATGACGCTGCAGGAGCGCCTTGACTATGAGCTGGGCGTCATCCGGAATATGGGATATGTGGATTACTTCCTGATCGTGTGGGATTTTATCAATTATGCCAGACAGAACGAGATTATGGTGGGACCCGGGCGAGGCAGCGCTGCAGGAAGTATCGTGGCGTACTGCCTGAAGATCACGGATATCGATCCGATCCGGTACAACCTGCTGTTCGAGCGTTTCCTCAATCCGGAGCGTGTGTCCATGCCCGATATCGATATTGATTTCTGCTACGAGAGACGGCAGGAAGTGATTGATTACGTGGGCAGGAAATACGGAGCGGACAAGGTGGTTCAGATCGTTACATTCGGTACGCTGGCGGCCAAAGGTGTGATTCGTGATGTCGGCAGGGTGATGGATCTGCCTTACAGCTATGTGGATTCCATTGCCAAGATGGTGCCGAATGAACTCAATATTACACTGGACCGTGCGCTGGAGCTCAATCCGGAGTTCCGGAAGCTGTATGAGACGGACGATCAGGTAAAAGAACTGATCGATATGTGCAAGCGTCTGGAGGGACTGCCAAGACATACCTCGATGCATGCGGCGGGCGTTGTGATCTGTCAGAAGAGTGCAGATGAATTTGTTCCGCTCTCAAGAGGCTCCGACGGCTCCATCACCACACAGTTTACGATGACTACACTGGAGGAACTGGGACTTCTGAAAATGGATTTCCTGGGACTTCGGACGCTCACTGTGATCCGGGACGCAGTGGAAAATGTCAGGAAGACGACGGGCATACAGCTCGATATGGGCAAGATTGATTATGATGATAAAGCGGTCCTCGGCGCGATCGGCACGGGCAAGACCGATGGCGTGTTCCAGCTGGAAAGTGCAGGTATGAAGAGCTTTATGAAGGAGCTGAAGCCTCAGAATCTGGAGGATGTGATCGCCGGGATCTCACTGTATCGTCCGGGGCCGATGGATTTCATCCCCAAATATATCAAAGGGAAAAACAATCAGGACAGCATCACTTACCTGTGTCCGCAGCTCGAACCGATCCTCGCGCCGACCTACGGCTGCATCGTATATCAGGAGCAGGTGATGCAGATCGTCCGCGATCTGGGCGGCTATACGCTGGGGCGCAGCGATCTGGTGCGCCGTGCCATGAGCAAAAAGAAACAGAGCGTCATGGAAAAGGAGCGTGCAAACTTTATTTTCGGCAATCCCGAGGAAGGCGTGCCGGGGTGTGTGGCAAAAGGAATCGATGAAAAGGTGGCAAGTCAGATTTATGACGATATGATGGATTTTGCAAAGTATGCCTTTAACAAGTCACATGCCGCCTGCTATGCTGTGGTATCGTACCGGACAGCTTATCTGAAATATTACTATCCGGTGGAGTTTATGGCTGCGCTTTTGACCTCTGTGATCGACAATCCAAAGAAGGTCTCGGAATATATCATGACCTGCCGGAGTATGGGGATCCAGATCCTGCCGCCGGACATCAATGCCGGGGAGGCAGGCTTCTCTGTGTCGGACAGATCGATCCGCTATGCACTTACGGCGATTAAGAGCATCGGACGCAATGTCATCAATGATATCGTGAAGGAGCGGGAGCAGAGAGGACCTTTTACAAACCTCAAGGATTTTGTGACCAGAACCTCCGAACTCGATGTGAGCAAAAAAACGATCGAGAATCTGATTAAGGCAGGCGCTTTTGACGGGATGGGCGCCACCAGAAAGCAACTGATGAGCATCTATATCAAAGTGCTTGACAGCATTCATCAGGATAAGAAAAATAATATGGCAGGCCAGATCACCCTGTTCGACCTTGCAGACGATTCCGAAAAGGAAAACTATGACATAAAAATGCCGGATGTCGGGGAATACTCTAAGGAAATGCTGCTTGCCTTTGAGAAGGAGGTGCTCGGCATCTATGTCAGCGGTCATCCGCTCGAGGAGTATGAAGCCCTCTGGAAGAAACATATCACGGATATGACGTCGGCTTTCCTGTTGGATGAAGAGACGGGGGTGGTGTCTGTGGAGGACGGTAAGACTGCCGTGATCGGCGGGATCATCACGGATAAAAAGATCAAGTACACAAAGAACGACAAGGTCATGGCGTTTCTGCAGCTTGAGGACCTGGCGGGAACCGTGGAGGTCATCGTATTCCCGAGAGATTATGAGAAGAATGCGGACAAGCTTGTCGTGGACAACAAGGTGTTTATTAAAGGAAGAGTGTCCGTGGAGGAAGAAAAGGACGGAAAACTGATCTGCGAACAGATCACGGGCTTTGACCAGATGCCGAAAAAGTTGTGGATTAAATTCCCGACGATGGAAGCTTATGAGGAAAAAGAGGAGAGACTGAATGCGATCCTCGGAGAATCCGAAGGAAATGACAGTGTTGTCATTTATGTGGAAGCGACCAGAGAGATGAAGAAACTGCCCGCCAACAGAAATGTGAAGGCGGATCAGACGTTGGTGCAGATATTGGGAAGCGCTTTTGGGGAAGAAAATGTAAAGGTTGTATAAAGAATATTGAAATTGCGCCCAAAAAAGTTTAGAATGTAGAAAATAAAGGAGGAATTCGCATGGCCAAAGAAATTAAGACAATCGGTGTGCTGACAAGCGGTGGCGATGCTCCCGGCATGAATGCTGCGATTCGTGCAGTTGTGCGCAAGGCACTTGACAACGGTGTTAAGGTAAAGGGAATCAAGAAAGGCTATCAGGGTCTTTTGAATGAAGAGATCATAGATATGGACGCCAGAAGCGTGTCGGACATTATTCAGCGCGGAGGCACGATACTCGGTACAGCCCGCTGCTCGGAATTCCGGACGGAGGAAGGACAGCAGAAGGGTGCGGATATCTGCAAGAAGCATAAGATCGACGGACTGGTTGTCATCGGCGGCGACGGCTCCTACAGGGGAGCGCAGGCGTTGGCACGTCACGGGATCAATACGATTGGTCTGCCGGGGACGATTGATCTGGACATTGCATGTACGGAGTATACGATCGGATTTGACACCGCAATCAACACGGCGATGGATGCGATCGATAAGGTTCGTGATACCTCCTCATCCCATGAACGGTGCAGTATCATTGAGGTTATGGGAAGGAATGCAGGGTATATCGCACTTTGGTGCGGTGTGGCAAACGGAGCCGAAGATATCCTGCTTCCGGAGAAGTACGATTATGATGAGCAACGGATCATCAACAATATTATCAAGAACCGTAAGACGGGGAAAAAGCATCACATTATCATCAATGCAGAGGGAATCGGGCATTCCACATCCATGGCGCGCCGGATCGAGGCGGCAACCGGCATGGAGACCAGAGCGACGATCTTAGGATACATGCAGCGCGGCGGAAGTCCGACCTGTAAGGATAGATTCTATGCCTCCATCATGGGAGCCTATGCGGCGGATATCCTCTGTGCGGGCAAGTCAAACCGCGTGGTGGGTTACCAGCACGGTGAGTTTCAGGATTTTGATATCGAGGAGGCGCTTGCAATGCAGAAGGGCATTCCGGAATATCAGTATGAGGTCAGCAAAGCGCTGTCAAGATAAGGGATCTCTTTTCCCGCAGAAAGATAACAGAGAGTAGAGGAGCACGAAATGATTACCAGCCTTGGAAATCGGGGAGTGAAATCAGTGGTGCATCTGAGAGAGAGAGCAAAGGTGCGCAGAGAGCAGGATGCCTTCGTGACCGAAGGTGTCAGGATGTTTCTGGAGGCGCCTGCAGAGCGGATTCGGGAAGTGTATCTTTCCGAATCCTTTTCGCGTTGTATGGACAATCCGGCGCGTCCGGGATCAGATGTATACCTGGCAGATGTGAAGGAAAAATTGACAGGGATGTCATATGAGACGGTGACGGATGAGGTGTTCAAAAAAATGGCCGATACGGTGACGCCTCAGGGAATCCTGTGTGTGATGAAGATGTATCATCATTCCCTGGATGATATGATGCAGGGGCAGCAGCCGTTGCTGCTTATGCTTGAGGATATTCAGGATCCGGGCAATCTGGGAACCATGATCCGCACGGGGGAAGGTGCGGGGATCTCCGGCGTGGTCATGTCAAAGAATACGGTTGATATCTATAATCCCAAGACAATCCGCTCAACGATGGGCTCTGTGTACCGTGTACCGTTTGTGTACGTGGAGGACCTGGCAGAGAGTATAGGGATACTTCGGCAGCGGGGGGTCCGTGTTTTTGCGGCTCATCTGAAGGGGAAGGAGTGGTATGATGAGGCGGATTATACGCTTCCATCGGCATTTCTGGTCGGAAACGAGGGAAACGGTCTGACAGACCGGATTGCGGACTGCGCGGACAGCTATATCAGGATTCCCATGGCAGGGCAGGTGGAATCGTTAAATGCGGGAGTCGCATCATCAATATTACTGTATGAAGCATCAAGGCAGAGGAGGAATGGAAGATGAAAATAGGAGTGATCGGACTCGGCAATATGGCAAAAGCGATCCTGAGCGGAATGCTTGCAAAAGGAATTGTCGCAAAGGAGGATGTGATCGGATCTGCCGCCACACAGACGACGATCGATAAGGCGCGGGAACAGTACGGGATCGCAGTGACGCTTGACAACAGAGAGGTGGCGAAGAGAGCTGATGTGTTGCTGTTAGCGGTAAAGCCACAGTTTATGGCAGACGTGATCAATCAGATTCGCGAGGATGTGACGGAGGATATGTTGGTGATCACGATCGCAGCCGGAAAGACAATTGCATGGTATGAGGAAGCTTTCGGCAAAAAGATCAGGCTGGTGCGCTGTATGCCGAATACACCGGCGATGGTCGGCGAAGGATGTACCGCCGTATGCAGAAATGATCATGTGACGGAAGAGAATATGAACTATGCCATGACGCTTATGAACAGTTTCGGCAGGGCGTCCGAGATCAGGGAAGGATTGATGGATGCGTTCAGCGCCGTCAGCGGCAGTTCGCCTGCATACGTTTTTATGTTTATCGAGGCGATGGCGGATGCAGGTGTGGCAGCAGGGCTTCCCAGGAAGCAGGCATACGAATTTGCGGCGCAGGCAGTGGCCGGAAGCGCCAGAATGGTACTGGAGACAGGGAAGCATCCGGGAGAGCTTAAGGACATGGTGTGTTCGCCGGCGGGAACCACGATCGAGGCGGTAAAAGTGCTGGAGGAAAGAGGCTTGCGAGGGGCTGTGATGGACGCTGTCGGAGCCTGTGTGGAGAAGGCAAAAAAATTATAGGATATCTGTATAACCCCCCGAAAACCAGCCGAAACTTGACAATATACAGTGTTTTTGCTATCATGAACGAAATGTTAATAATTTCGTAATATAATGCAACATCTGTGAAATAAATAACCACAGCGTTTTTGGGAGGTTTCTATGAAGAAAAAAGGCAGACGGCTGTTGCAGCGCCTGTGTGGAGTGATTGCGGGAGCAATTGCTTTCACGGCGTTTCAGGCAGCAGGAATTGCCGGTAATACAGACAGCTTAAGCTCTTTCAATGCGGGAGCGGCTGCTGTGCTGGACGCGGAACCGGAGGATACGCCGGAGAATGCATCGGATCATTCCGATTCGGAAGGAACAAAAAAAGACAGTGACAAAACGGAATCATCCGACGAGGATGACTCGGAGAAGTCCGATCTGGTTATGGCAAATGTGAAGGATGCCGTCAATGTGAGGGAAGAGGCTGACGAGAATTCCGATAAGGTCGGCAAGCTTTACAATGACTGCGGAGGCGAGATCCTGGAGCGCCGTAACGGTTGGACGAAGTTAAAGTCAGGAAATTTGGTGGGCTGGACAAAGGATGAATACCTGGTGTTCGGCAAAGAAGCAGAGGAGATGGCAGAGGATGTGGGAAATCTGGTTGCCACGATCCAGACGAATGCTCTGCGGGTGAGAAAGGAACCGTCCGAGGATGCCGGTGTGTATGGACTTCTTTCCAAAAACGAGGAAGTAGAGGCGATCGAGGTCATAGATGACGACTGGGTAAGCGTTGACTATGAAGGAGATGTCGGTTATATTTCCGCTGAATACGCAAAAGTGGAATTTATGATCGATTCCGGTGAGACGATGGAAGAGATCAAGATCCGGGAAAAGAAAGAAAAGGAAGAAAAAGCAAAAGCAACACAGCAGAGAGCGATGGAGGCTGCGGTCGAGCAGGCTCCGCTGATTAATGAGAACCTGGGTGCAGTTCAGGCGGCGACCGCAGAGGATGTGCTGCTGGCAGCGCTGATCCAGTGTGAAGCCGGAAGCCAGCCATATGAGGGACAGCTTGCAGTAGGAGCAGTCGTGATGAACCGGGTGCGCAGCGGCGGTTACCCCAATACGATCTCGGAGGTGATCTATGCGTCAGGACAGTTCCCGCCTGCGAGAAACGGAGCTGTTGAGAGAAAGATCGAGAAGGGCGTGAAGGCAAGCTGCCTGCAGGCAGCACAGGAAGCGATTGCAGGTGTTTCCAATGTCGGAACGGCGACTCATTTCAGAAGGGCCGGAGGTCATGACGGAATAGTTATCGGCAGCCATGTGTTCTGGTGATGGAAAAGGCACTTCTGCTGATTTTGCAAAACGTAGAGATTGTGAAATGCAAGGAACTCTTTCGGGAGTTCCTTTTTTGTCCGCTTGCGTCTTGCCTGCGAATATAGTATGATAAAAAGGATTTCAAAATATGGAGGAAAAGGATATGAATATGGCAGTTTTCTGGCTGGTTGTACTGATCGTCTGCATCTTGATAGAAATCCCCACTCTGGGACTTACGACCATCTGGTTCGCGGGAGGATCCTTATTTGCTGCACTGGCGGCGCTGCTTCATCTTCCGCTGTGGCTGCAGATCGCCGTGTTCGTTGTAGTGTCCCTGGTGTTGTTGTTCCTGACCAGACCGATTGCGGTGAAGTATTTCAACAAAGACAGAATTCGTACCAATGCGGAGAGTCTTGTGGGACAGCAGGCTATCGTGATCAGTGAGATTGACAATATGCAGGGGATCGGTCAGGTTACCGTGGGAGGCATAGAGTGGTCCGCAAGATCTGTGGATAACAAAATGAATTTTCCGGTAGGCTCTGTGGTGGAAATCCTTGCGATTCAGGGTGTCAAGCTGATCGTAGGTGAAAAACAATAGAAAGAGCGCTTGCGCCTTTCCGGTTTTATTAAAAAAGAAAAGAGGGATAAGAAATGGCTTTAGCAGTAGTGTTTATTGTGTTTTTTATTATCGGTTTGTGGATTGTGGCATCCTGCATCAGGATCGTGCCTCAGGCCCACGCTTATGTCGTTGAGCGTCTCGGCGCTTATCAGGGGACATGGTCTGTCGGTATTCATGTGAAGGTTCCGTTTATCGACAGAGTGGCAAAGAGAGTTCTGTTAAAGGAGCAGGTAGTTGATTTTGCTCCGCAGCCCGTGATCACTAAGGATAATGTAACGATGAGAATCGATACGGTCGTATTTTTCCAGATCACAGATCCGAAGCTGTTCGCATACGGTGTCGAGAATCCGATCATGGCGATCGAGAATCTGACGGCAACCACGCTGCGTAATATCATCGGTGAGATGGAACTGGACCAGACACTGACTTCCCGTGAGATCATCAATACAAAGATGCGCGCTTCTCTTGACATTGCAACCGATCCCTGGGGAATCAAGGTGAACCGTGTTGAGTTAAAGAACATCATTCCTCCCGCAGCAATTCAGGATGCGATGGAGAAACAGATGAAGGCTGAGCGTGAGAGACGTGAAGCGATCCTGCGTGCGGAAGGTGAAAAGAAATCCACGATCCTTGTGGCGGAAGGTAAGAAGGAATCCGCAATTCTGGAGGCAGAGGCTGAGAAGGAAGCTGCGATCCTGCGTGCGGAAGCTGAGAAGGAGAAGATGATCCGTGAGGCGGAAGGTGAGGCAGAGGCAATCCTTAAGGTGCAGCAGGCTACCGCGGACGGTATCCGCTTCATCCGTGAGGCAGGAGCTGATGAGGCTGTGCTTCGTATCAAGAGTCTGGAGGCATTTGAGAAGGCAGCGGACGGTCAGGCAACCAAAATCATTATCCCTTCTGAAATTCAGGGGATTGCAGGACTGGCTTCTTCCCTTAAGGAGATTGTGACAAAATAGTAACATGTGACATGCGTGTCATGTAGAGGCAAAGGATGGTACAGTATGGATTTAAAGGGACGTCATTTTCTGAAGCTTCTTGATTATACACCGGAGGAGATCCTGTATCTGCTTGATCTCGCTTCGGAGCTGAAGGATAAAAAGAAGAAGGGAATCCCGGTGGATGTGCTCCGAGGGAAAAATGTGGCGCTGATCTTTGAGAAGACCAGCACAAGGACGAGATGTTCGTTTGAGGTGGCGGCACATGATCTGGGGATGGGTACTACCTATCTGGATCCGACAGGGTCTCAGATCGGGAAGAAGGAGAGCATCGCCGACACGGCGAGAGTCCTCGGCAGAATGTACGAGGGGATCGAATACCGGGGGTTCGGGCAGGATATCGTGGAAGAACTTGCCGCGCATGCAGGCGTGCCGGTGTGGAACGGTCTGACCAATGAATTCCATCCCACACAGATGCTTGCCGACATGCTGACAATCCGGGAACATCTTCATGACCGTTTTGGCAGATTAGAGGGTGTAAAGCTTGCTTATTTGGGCGATGCCCGCTACAACATGGGCAATTCCTATATGGTAGTCTGTGCAAAGCTGGGAATGCATTTCACAGCATGTGCGCCCGCAAAATATTTTCCGGACAAGAGTCTCGTGGAGACCTGTCAAAAAATTGCATCACAGACGGGCGGAAGCATCACGCTTACGGAGGATGCGGAAGCCGGCGTAAAGGGTGCGGACGTGATCTGTACCGATGTGTGGGTGTCCATGGGAGAGCCGGACGAGGTGTGGACGGAGCGTATCCGCGATCTTTCCCCTTATCAGGTAAATCAGAGAATTATGGATCTGGCAGGAGAACAGGCGATCTTCATGCATTGTCTGCCCGCATTCCATGATCTGAATACAAAGATCGGCAAAGAGATGGGCGAGAAGTTCGGCATCACCGAGATGGAAGTGACGGATGAGGTGTTTGAATCGAATCGTTCCGTCGTATTTGATGAAGCAGAAAACAGGATGCACACCATCAAGGCTGTGATGGCGGCTACACTTGGAGCAAAATTTTGAAAACTGAGATATTAACATTGCTGCGGGAGAGATCGGATTATGTGTCAGGGCAGGATTTGTGCCAGAAATTCGGTGTCTCCCGCACCGCAGTGTGGAAAGTGATCGGACAACTGAAGGAAGAAGGCTATGAGATCGAATCGGTGCCGAGGAAAGGTTACAGGCTGGTCCAGACCCCGGATATCCTGTCGGAGAGCGAGCTTGTCAGCAGGATGGATACCGTCTGGGCAGGTCGGAATGTGCATTATCTGACTGAGACAGATTCCACGAACCAGCAGGCGAAGCGGCTGGCGGAAGACGGTGCGCCCCACGGGACATTGGTGGTGGCCGATATGCAGACTGCGGGGAAAGGCAGGCGCGGAAGGTCTTGGCAGCAGAAACCGGGTGAGGCCATTGCGATGTCGATCATCCTGCGGCCTGATTTTGCACCGGAATATGCATCCATGCTCACACTGGCCGCCGCGGACAGCGTGGTGAAAGGAATCGAGAAGACGACAGGCATGTCGCCGATGATCAAATGGCCGAATGATGTGATTGTGAACCGCAAAAAGGTGTGCGGCATTCTCACGGAGATGGGCATGAATCTGGAGGACGGCAGCATTGACTACGTGGTGGTAGGGATCGGGATCAATGTCAATCAGACGGAATTCCCGGAGGAGATCAGACAGATCGCGACTTCACTGCGCCTTGAGGGTGGCGATGGAGTACAGCGCAGCAGTCTGATTACGGAAGTGATGCGTGCTTTCGAGCGGGATTATGAGCTGCTTACAGAACGCAAATGTCTTTCCGGCATTCTGGAGGAATACAATGCACGGCTGATCAACAAAGACGCTGCGGTGAAGGTGTTGGATCCCAAGGGTGAATTCACGGGAACTTCGCTTGGAATCAATGAACGCGGAGAACTTCTGGTCAAGAAAGAGGACGGCACCGTGACGGAGGTGTACGCCGGAGAGGTGTCGGTGAGAGGATTTTATGGCTATGTCTGAGGAGAGAATTGTGCTGTGCGGCGCGAACGCATATGACAAAAAATACTATTTTAACAAACAGTTTGACAAGATCCCGGAATCAATTCAGAATGAACTGCACATTTTGTGTGTGCTGTTTACGGAGGAAGTGGGCGGAATCTTTACCATCGTGTTTGAACCGGACGGGAGTGTTTCTCTTGAAACTGACGCGGAGGAGAATGACGTATATTATGACGAGATCAGTAGCGGATTGCTGGTAGGAGAGGTCAGGCGCAAGCGAAAGGAACTGTTCCAGTCACTCAGCCTGTATTACAGAGTGCTTGTCAACCATGAGGATATCTCGGAACTGTTGGAGGAAGAATAGATGCTGTTAGTTGTGGATGTGGGAAATACAAATATTACTTTTGGTGTGTATCAGGGACGCAGTCTGTTAAAGAGCTTCCGGATCACGACGAAGATACCGAGGACATCGGACGAATTCGGGCTGAGCATCATGGAGCTTCTTCGGATCAACGGGATCTCCATCACGGAGCTGGAAGGGATCAGCATGGCGAGCGTAGTGCCGAACATCATGCATGCACTCACCGGCGCCATGGTAAAATATGCGGGCATTGAGCCTCTGATCGTTGGACCAGGCGTCAAGACAGGGATCAAGATCACGACGGAGAATCCCCGCGCCATCGGTGCCGACCGTATCGTGGATGCGGTGGCAGCGTATGAAAAATACGGTGGTCCGGTGCTCGTGCTGGATTTCGGCACAGCGACAACGTACGATCTGGTGACGGCGGATGGAAGCTTCAGCGCAGGGATCACGGCTCCCGGCCTAAAGATTTCCCAGAGAGCGCTCTCCCAGGAAGCGGCAAAGCTGCCGGAGGTCGAGATCAAGAAGCCGAAATCTATTCTCGCAC
>CAMGRE010000032.1 GCA_946061355.1 uncultured bacterium
AGAGCTCTTCCGAACTATCGCTATGATCCAGAGGCTGCGGGATTTTTCCACAACTGGCCACATTTTCATATACGTTTCTGTCCTTCAACAGTCGGAAATCCTGAAATACAATGCCGAGATTTCTTCTGAATTTCGGTATTTTACGCCTTTTCAGCCTGACGACATCCTGACCGTTGACCATCACACTGCCGGAGGTCGGCAGGAGTTCACGCAGCAGAAGCTTGATCAGTGTGGATTTGCCGGATCCGCTGTCTCCCACCACAAAAACAAACTCTCCGCGTTTTATCTTCAGATTGATGCCATTCAAAGCCGGGGCACCCGTAGAATAGGATTTGCTCACATCCTCCAGAACAATAATATCCTTCGGTTCCGATGTACCTTTTCTGGCTTTCTGTCTTTTTACTGCCTGTGCCAATTTTTTCACCTCTGTCTGCCGGTTTACAGTTACTTTTAATATTCAAAAGACTCCATATACTTCATGTATTTCACTACCATCAGCGCAATCTTGAAGGTAATGGCATCCTCAAACACCCTCAGATCCAGTCCCGTGCTCTTCTGAAGCTTATCCAGACGATACACAAGCGTGTTCCTGTGGATAAAGAGCTGTCTGGATGTCTCCGATACGTTCAGGCTGTTCTCAAAGAATTTATTGATGGTTGTCAGCGTCTCCTCGTCGAAATCATCGGGATTCTTCCCGTCAAAAATCTCTCTGATAAACATCTTGCAGAGCGGAATCGGAAGCTGATAGATCAGACGGCCGATCCCGAGTTCGCTATACGCAATGATGTTGCGCTCGCTGAAGAAGATCCTGCCGACATCCAACGCCATCTTTGCCTCTTTGTAAGAACGGCTCACTTCCTTGATCTCACCCACGATGGTTCCGTATGCCACATGGATATTGCTGATACCTTCTTTCTCAAGGCATGCCACGATCCCGGCAGCGTCCGCATCAATCTCTTTATTACCTTCATTGTCCAAAAGCTCCTTCACCACGATCACGTTATTCTCATCGACCGCAGTAACAAAATCTCTTCCGCCGCTGCCCTTGTAATTCCTGATGATCTCAAGCACATTGATATCTTTGCTGTTCTCCGCTTCCACCACGATCGCCACACGTTTCACATCGATCGGAATGTGCAGCTTCTTGGATCTGCTGTAAATATCCACCAGCAACAGATTATCCAGAAGCAGATTCTTGATAAAATTGTCCTTGTCAAAGCGCTCTTTGTAAGCTACCAGAAGGCTCTGTAACTGGAAAGCCACCATCTTGCCCACCATATACAGATCTTCGCCTGCGCCGCCTGCCACAAGGATATATTCCACCTGCTGTTCGTCATATACTTTAAAAAACTGGCAGCCTTGTATCTCCTGGCTGTCTGCGGGTGATTTCACAAACTCAAGAACAGCCTTTTCACAATCCGTCATCTGATCGGAAGTCGTTGCCGCCACCTTGCCGTCTGTGTCAATTACGCTGAATTCTACTCTCGAGATACTTTTCAACCCTTCTATTGTGTTCTGTAAAATCTGATTTGAAATCATTTCCCCACTCCTTCTCTCATCCTATGCAAAATGTACAATGTTTATATTCAGGATTTGCCGACCGATTGCATACCTATTTTTTATTTTAAAACATATTCACAAATAAATCTACTATTATTTGAATCTATTTTATGCGTTTTTCATGTTTTTTTCTTTTTCACCTGTTTTTTCCATTCTCGGCAACCTGCACAAAAAAGGGCCGGATCCAGTCAATCCGTCCCTTCCTCATTCTTATACTTGTCAACCTTACGTTGAAACAATCGTCCCCGCAGACGCCTTATTACACCGTAAAACCATGTTTCTTTTCTTTCCTCAAATTCTTTCCTGCCGGGCAGCCCGATCCAGATACTGCTGTTGATCCTGGATTTATTCTCGAAGACAAACTGTTCTCCGGCCGGATAGGGAATTGTCACCAGTATGACATCCGGAGCCACATCGTTGATCTCATTGATCAGACTGTCCCCGCGTCCGGCCGATTCCTGTGTGAGCAGTGTCTCTCCGCTGATCGCGACCATTCTCTCCGTCAGATAATTCTTAAGTGTATCAAGTGCATCCTGATTGTCTCCCAAAAGATAGACATTACGTCTCTCTCTTGCCAGCTTCTTGAAAAACTCTTTCAGAAAAGCCTGATTTTCGATTTCTCTTATTCTGCCCCGCGTTTCCACTCCTGCTGCCCTGAGCACATCGGCATCGCAAAGGATCGTCATATCCATGGCTTCCAGCCATTCCTTCTGCTCCTCCGAATTCTCCGCCTGCAGCAGCATCTGCGCGGTAACGCAGTCGATCGTGTGGACTGCCCCTTCCTTCAGATACGTATCGACACGCCGCATCGCCTCACGCAGGGAACAGTCATACAGACCGATTCCAAAAATTTCAATTTTTCTCATAATCATCCAAAATCAACGACTGACCGTCTGCAGGATCCACTTCATCAAACCTGCATCCAGCAACATATACAAAACACAGAGCACCGTTCCTATCACAAACGGGATCGTAACCATTCTGCCCCTGCCGTTCTTTCTTTCCCGCCAGGAAGCAAGCAGATATTCCGTGCGGCCTTCATTCTTTGCAATCCAGACAAAAGCACATATCGCAATCGCCGTTGTCACAGCCGCGATCATCAGATACAGGCCGATGGCGTAAAGCATCTCTTCCGTTCCCGCCTGTTCCATCACGTCCTGCTCATAAAAATCCTGCAGCACCCTGTCCGCAAAATACATCATCACAACACTGTATCCGTTAAAGATCATATGAAAGATCACAGATGCCCACAGGCTGCCGGTCGCCTCGACAAGAAGGACAAGCACAATGCCAAGGACAAAGGCATATGCCGCCTGGTTGAAATTCATATGTCCCATCGCAAACAGAAGCGCTGAAAACACTGCCGCCTGACAGATATTTCCGGATCTTTTATAGCCGCGGTACACCACTCCCCTAAATACGAGTTCCTCGAAAAACGGCGCGCTTACCGCAATAAAAAAGAACGCTGCCGGAAGCGGAAGTTTCAGTACCTGACCGCTCATCTGAACCACGGTATTCTCCACAAACAGCATACTGAACGCATTGATCACCGTGGTGAGCGGCATCACCAGAAACGTGATAACTGCGATCATCGCCGCCGTGGACCATTTTATCTTATGAAAACCTATCTTATCAAACCAGTGAATCCTGTCCTCTGAACCGAGTGAAAAGGCAAGCGCCGGCACCACAATGATGGCGGAACTCAACACGAAGTTTGTGATAATATCCAAAGTATATACATAACGAAAAACAACCACTAATACTACAGTAAAAACATGTAGCAGAATGGTTGTTAAAAAGAACCAATTAACTTTTTTGCTGTTCATTCCTGCATCCTAGCTCTCCATCATAAAGTTTACAAGCCTCGTAATGTCTTCCGGCTCATATGCAAGAATCTCCAACTCTGAAATCGTTCCGTCTGAGAAAATGTTTGCCATGGAAACATACTGGGAAAGCTTTGACTTCAGATTCAGTCTGTCTCCCTCACCGGTTACCAGCTCAACTTTTCCCTTACACTCATCGATCACCTTAAAAAACTTATCGATGTCTTTGATGTTCTGTACCTTCATATCTTTCATCTCCTTTCATTTTTTATACTAATAGATTATACCGTAAAAAGGCAAAATGCAAGGCGATTCTGTATTTTCGGTTAATTTTAACTGAATGTTAACGATTTGTTAACTTTCTTTTCTCAATATGCCTGTTTCCGTTATGATTATCCTGCCGTTTTTCAACAAATTACCCACTGCACGCTTAAATTCATTTTTGCTCATCTGCATTTCTCTACGGATCACTTCCGGATTTGCCTTGTCGTTGAAGGGCAGCGCACCGTCAAAACTGTCAATCACGGCCATCACGCGCTCCGCATCCCCGGCAATCTGCAGATAGGCCTTCTCCCGAAGGCTCAGATCGAGTTTGCCGTCCTCCTTCACCGCTGTGACCCTGGCGGATACACGGTCTCCGATCCGCACATTTCCATAAAACTCTTTCCTGGGGATCAGTCCGGAATACCTGTCATCCACCGCTACAAAGGCTCCAAACTCCTGACTGATCTCATACACGGTTCCCTCCACTCTGTCATCCTTATGATAGGGGCTGTCCGTGCTGAGATATTCGTACACATTCATGGTTGCACAGAGCCTGCTGCTCTTGTCGATATAAAGCGCCGCCAGCACCTCCTGCCCTTCCCGCACCTTTGCAGTCTGCTCTCTGAAGGGAAGCAGCAGATCTTTCTCAAGCCCCCAGTCGAGGAAAGCGCCGATCTTAGCCGTCTGCGCCACGTTGAGCCGCGCCACCTGATGCAGCGTAAGCTTCGGCTCTTTTGTCGTCGCGATCATTCTGTCCTTGGAATCCTTATAGATAAAAACTTCCAGCTTATCTCCCACCGAGATGCCGTCCGGAACCTGCCTGATCGGAAGAAGAACCCTTTCCTCCGCAGCGCTCTCCATATCCTGTGCAAGATACACACCGAATTCCACCCGTTTTGCAACTACTAATTCCTGCTTTTCTCCCAATCTGATCATCGTTGTTCCGTCCTCCTATTTCTGTGTAAACTCTAATACAGCATACGTCATACCTTCCTGACTGTTCAGCCACACTGTCCGGACATTCCCGTTCACAGCCGCGACCGGACAGATCACATCGTTAAGATGCGCCTGACTCTTATATTCCACCCGCAACTGTCCCGTCCGAAAATCCTCCGGCAGATACTGCACCGCCATCTTCACATACTGGGCATTGTTCACGTGATGATTACTGTCCAGGTGCTGCCGCTGCACTGTAAAGCGTTCCTGCGCTACACCGTTCTCCGGGATCACGATCTTGCGGGGTGCATATTCCATGTCCAGCTTCGGTCCCAGCACATATTTCTCATGCATCTCCTCCGTTGCCCTGACCGGACGCATCGTCTCCATATCCAGAAGCGTCCATACCGCATTTGCCCACGCAAGCCGTTGTCCGTCCGGTCGCTCCATCCAGAAATTACGATATCCCAGGAATCCTTTAAATGCATAAGGACAAGTACATATCCTGATCTCATCGCACAGCATGGGCAGCTCATCGACAACAATCTGCCATGCGGACACAACCCATGCCTGATGAACCTGCTGGAGATATTTCACGCCCAGTCCCAGTTCCTCAGACTGGAATGTACTGCAATCCTGAAAATAGTCTGTCAGCGCTGCTAACGTCAGCCTCTCATCGCTGTCCGTCTCGCTGTAACGCACTCTGCCGGTAAACGAATACACAGTTCCACCTCTTTCTGTGAAGAAAAAACCCGGCAAGCGTATTCGCTCACCGGGCCTTTTACAGGGCTACAAGGATTCGAACCTTGAAATGACGGAGTCAGAGTCCGTTGCCTTACCGTTTGGCGATAGCCCTAAATACAAGTGGCTGAAGCATGTTCAACAGCCACTTGTATATACTACATGATTTTTAATTTTTTTGCAAGTCTTTTTTATAAAAAATTGTAAAATGCAAAATTCCTTCTGTTTTCAGGATTTTCAGCCATTTTCTGATGGATTTAAACCTCAAACATCAACTCGCCGTATGTAGGAATCGGCCACAGTTCTTTGTCAACGATCATCTCAAGTTCATCAGCCGGTGTTCTCAGTTCCTCCATGATTGCCTTAACGGTATCCTTGTAGAAGAACGCCTGCTCCTTGACATCCTCCATAGCGCCTGCCTTCGTCTCTGCATCTTTAAGTGCAGCCAGAGCCTTCTGCATAGCAGACAGCTTCTCTGTGACAGTCTTTAACAGATCTGCCTGAACGGATGCGTCCGCGCCCGCCTCCTTAACCGCAAGAACGGTATCCGCCAGATTCTTGCTGTATTTTACAACCGCAGGAATGATCTTCTTGCCTGCCATATCGATCATGGTCAACGCCTCGATATTGATCGTCTTGGCGTATGTCTCATAGATGATCTCTTCTCTGGACTCAAGCTCAACCTTTGTAAAGATGCCGAACTTCTCAAACAGAGAAACTGCCTTATCTGTCGTAAGCGTTTCTGCCGCCTCGATCATGGACTTGATGTTCGGAAGTCCGCGCCTCTCTGCCTCTGCAACCCATTCATCAGAATATCCGTTTCCGTTGAAGATGATTCTCTGATGCTTTGTCATGTACTCCTTGATCAGATCATGCACTGCCTGATCAAAGTCAGAAGCCTTCTCCAGAACATCTGCAGCCTCACAGAACGCTTCCGCAACGATAGCGTTCAGTGTGGTGTTCGGGCTTGCGATGGAATCCGCAGAGCCAACCATACGGAACTCAAATTTATTTCCGGTAAATGCAAACGGCGATGTTCTGTTACGATCCGTTGCATCTTTCTCAAAATCAGGAAGTGTAGATACACCTGTCTCCAGCTTGCCGCCCTCTTTCAGATGGGAAGCATCACCTGTCTCGATCAACTGTTTCACCACATCCTCAAGCTGCTCGCCAAGGAACATGGAGATGATAGCCGGAGGTGCCTCGTTTGCTCCCAGTCTGTGATCATTACCGACATCGGATGCGCTCTGACGCAACAGATCTGCATGTGTGTCAACCGCTTTCATGATACATGCCAGCACCAGAAGGAACTGTACGTTTCTGTTCGGTGTATCGCCGGGATCCAACAGGTTCACGCCGTTATCTGTTGTGATGGACCAGTTGTTATGTTTGCCGGAACCATTTACACCTGCGTAAGGCTTCTCGTGAAGCAGACATCTCAGTCCATGTCTGTCGGCAACTCTCTTCATTGCCTCCATAACAAGCTGATTGTGATCTACCGCAATGTTTGCCGTCTCATAAATGGGAGCCAGCTCATGCTGTGCGGGAGCAACTTCGTTATGCTGCGTCTTTGCCGTTACGCCAAGCTTCCACAGTTCTTCATTCAGGTCTTTCATATAAGCGCCCACGCGCTCTCTGATGACACCGAAGTAATGATCCTCCATCTCCTGACCCTTAGGTGCAGGTGCGCCGAACAGTGTACGTCCGGCAAACATCAGATCCTCTCTCTTGAAATAGAGATCCTTATCTACCAGGAAATATTCCTGCTCAGGTCCTACGGAAGCAACAACCTTGGTTGCCTCGGTATTTCCGAATAATTTCACGATACGCAGCGCCTGCTCGCTCAGAGTCTCCATGGAACGAAGGAGCGGCGTCTTCTTATCAAGGGCCTCGCCCGTATAAGAGCAGAATGCTGTAGGAATACAAAGGATCATGCCGCAGGTTGACTCTTTGATAAATGCAGGACTTGTGATATCCCATGCTGTGTAGCCTCTCGCCTCAAAGGTAGCACGTAAGCCCCCCGACGGGAAGGAGGATGCATCCGGCTCACCTTTGATCAGCTCTTTGCCGGAAAACTCTGTGATCATCTTACCCTCTTCGTCCGGATGTGCAACAAACGAATCATGCTTTTCAGCGGTGATACCGGTAAGCGGCTGGAACCAGTGGGTATAATGTGTCGCACCCTTTGACACTGCCCAGTCCTTCATCGCTTTTGCAACCACGTCAGCGGCAGCCAGCGAAAGCTCTCCACCCTGATCCATAACACGTTTTACTTCCTTGAACACACTCTTCGGAAGACGCTCTTTCATCTTGCCGGGCGTGAACACGTTTTCTCCGAAAATCTCTTCCACATTAAAGACTTCTTTCATAACTCTCTCTCCTTCTCCTCAGTTTAATTTTTTGCGTAAAAAAAGACGATCCAACCCTGTGTTGGAACGCCTTTGTCCGCAATACTTGATATCTTTTGGTCAAATGACCTTTTTTATAAGATACCCCAAGTTTTCTGAAAATGCAAGACTTTTTTAAAAAATTATGCTCATACGCCATTTTGGCATGTTCCACACAACATTGACGCACATATTGTAACACGTGCTCCGCACATGTTGCCTCCGGCGGATGCGCATTCGCGCAGTACAATATCTTTTGATATTGTACAATATGTGCGTCATTGCGGTCAATGCCTATTTTATTCGGTTTCTTTTCTGACTCTGAGCAGATCATATTTCTCAGGCTGCTGCGAAAGAGACAGCCAGAGCGTCTGCTGCGGATGCGGTGCGCTCTCAACTTCAGCGCCATCCTCATCATAAATTGCCTGTACGGATACCGGCAGATTCCGCCCGTCCGGCTTCATGATCTCGATCTCATCCCCCTTGCAGAATTTGTTTCTCTGCGTGATCCTCGCAAGCGTTTCTCCATGTTCCGGCGCAAAGGGCGCCGCCGTCTCCTCCACGATCCCCAGATAAATATATTCATTGATATACGTGTTGGAATCATAAATCTGTGTGTTCTCATCCGGTTTCCCGAAATAGAATCCGGTCGTGAACTGCCGGTACGTACATTTGGAGATCTCCGAAAGATACCAGTCCATGTTGTCGCGATACGTCTCCTGAGAAATGTAATAGTCATCGATCGCCTTCCGGTACGTGCGCGCCACGGTCGCAACGTACAGCGCCGTCTTCATCCTGCCCTCGATCTTCAGACTGTCGATCCCTGCATCGATCAGCTCCGGAATATGCTCTATCATGCACAGATCCTTGGAATTAAAGATATACGTGCCTCGTTCATTCTCGTAGACCGGCATATATTCCCCCGGCCTCGTCTCCTCCACCACCGCATATTTCCAGCGGCACGGATGCGTGCAGGCGCCCTGGTTGGCATCCCTTCCCGTAAAATAATTGCTGAGGAGGCATCTGCCGGAGTAGGAAATACACATGGCGCCGTGGACAAAGCTCTCGATCTCCAGATCGTCCGGTATGTGTTCCCTGATCTCTTTGATTTCTTTCAGAGAGAGCTCCCGTGCGGACACGACGCGCTTCGCTCCCTGCTCCTTCCAAAACAGATATGTCATGTAATTTGTATTGTTTGCCTGCGTTGAAATATGAATCTCGATCTCAGGACACACTTTTTTAGCCAGTGTGAACATACCGGGATCCGATATAATCAGCGCATCCGGTCTAATCTGTGAGAGTTCTTTAAAGTATTGCTCTGCTCCTTCGAGATCCGCATTGTGCGCCAGAATATTGGCAGTCACATATACCTTCACTCCATGCTCATGGGCAAATGCGATTCCTTCCCGCATTTCCTCCGCAGAGAAGTTCTTTGCTTTTGCCCTCAGACCAAACGCTTCACCGCCGATGTATACGGCATCCGCGCCAAAAATAACCGCTGTTTTTAAAACCTCCAGACTGCTGGCAGGTATCAGAAGTTCCGGTTTTTTCCTCATTGCTCTCTCCTATCTCTTCACGCTGACTGCCGTTCCGTCTCCCAGCGTCAGGATCACTGTCTCCAGACCGGCATTGTGTTTGATCTCATACAAATATTCCCGCATTCTGGCATGTATGGTCCTGTTGCGTCTGGTCACCGCAAAGCGGGATTCGATAATATCTCCATCCTGAAGCACATTGTCGGAGATCAGCACTCCTCCCCGCGGCAGAAGTCTTAAGATCTCCGGCAGGAAATGGATATACTGTCCCTTTGCCGCATCCATAAAAATCATATCATACGGACCTTCCAGCCCCTTAAGGATCTCTGTCGCATCTCCTTCCAGCAGAGTGATCCTGTCCTCTCTGCCCGCCTTCCTGAAATTCTCTTTCGCCAGCGGAATCCTTTTTTCATATTTTTCTATCGTTGTGATATGACAGTCCTTTGGCGCATATTCACTCATAAAAAGAGCAGAAAAACCAATGGCGGTCCCCACTTCCAGAATCTGCCGGGGACTGTTCATGGCAATCAGCACCCTGAGCAGGCTCTGCATTTCCCTTCGTATGATCGGCACATCGGTTTTTCTTGCATATTGTTCCAATTCATTTAAGTAGGCGGGGTTTTCACTGTCCAGAGAATTGATAAAGGTCCTGACCCTGTCATCATCCCTCATTCCATGCCCTCCGTCTCAGTCTCACCATTTCCCGCCGCAAAGATCTCAAGCATCTCCTCCACCGTCATGGCAGTATTCAGATCATAGGTGCCGGGCTGCATACCCTCCTCCAGACCGGAAAGCTTCTCCTGGATCACAAACAGCTTTGCATCCCTGATCAGCCCACGCTGCATAAGCATTTCCGCCACGTCCTGCGTGCTGTCATACTCACCGATCGTGACAGTGACATCACGTCCCGGCTCGGCGTCCATGGGTTCCTCGCCGAATATCCGATATCCATAATCGTATGCCTCCACCGCATAGCGGTAGACAAACATCAGAAAGACCGCCGTCACAACCACTTTGATCACTGTTCCGACTACAGCGCCCGCTATTTGTCTGCCTTCCATCCTGTTCTCCTTCTTTCTCCTCTACAGATCGAGGTCAATTGCCTCCGAAATCTGTGCATATACATTCTGTACCATACGGCATACTGCCAGTTCATGCTTCAAATACTCATCCACCAGGGGGTCTGACCTGAATTTCTCAGATTCCGCCAACGTTTCATCCAGTCTGTCATACAGCTCGTCACCGGAATACTGCCGGTTCATCTCCATCGTCCTGCGACGGAACTCATTGATGGCACGTTCCAGCTCCGGCATCTGCCTGACTCTGTCTCTTAAGTCACAGTAGGTCCGGTACTCTTCCGTGTTTTTGATCGCCTCTGTCAGTTCTGCTGTCAATTCCTCTAATGTTCTCATTTCTGTCAACCCCCGTTGTAATTTATCAGACATCCATAATGATCGGCAGGATCATGGGACGACGCTTTGTCTTTCTCCAGACAAAATCTCCCAGAGAATCTTTGATCACGGATTTGAGCTTGCCCCAATCGCTGATTCCTCTGTCCAGACAGTTCTCTATACGTTCCTCGATGATCATTCTCGCCTCATCCATCAGTTCGTCAGACTCCCTGACATAGACAAAGCCTCTGGATACAATATCGGGACCCGATACAAGCTGATTGCCCACACCGTCCAGTGCCAGCACCACGATCAGAATGCCGTCCTCTGCCAGATGCTGTCTGTCCCTGAGCACGATATTCCCGACATCTCCGACTCCGAGACCGTCCACCAGGATCGTTCCCACCGGGACCTTGCCGGAAACGGCTGCACTCTCCTCATCGAGCTCCAGCACATCACCGGAACTTAAAATAAAGATGTTGTCCTTATCGATACCGAGTTCCTGCGCCAGTCTCGCCTGCGCCTTCAGGTGTTTGTATTCTCCGTGAACGGGGATCGCATATTTGGGACGCACCAGCGTATAGATCAGCTTGATCTCCTCCTGGCAGGCATGCCCCGACACATGGGTATCCTGAAAGATCACATCGGCTCCCTTGGCAAACAGCTCGTTGATCACCTTTGAAACGGCTTTCTCATTTCCGGGGATCGGATTTGAGGAAAAGATCACCGTATCGCCCGGCTTGATCGAGATCTTCTTATGCACGTTGCTCGCCATGCGGCTCAGTGCTGCCATACTCTCTCCCTGACTTCCGGTCGTGATCACAACCATCTTCTCATCGGGATAATTCTTCATCTGCTCGATATCGATCAGCGTATTTTCCGGAATATTGATCCGGTTCAGATTCTGAGCGATCTCGATAATATTGACCATACTCCTGCCTTCAACCACCACCTTGCGGTCAAAACGGCACGCGGAATTGATGATCTGCTGCACCCTGTCCACATTGGACGCAAAGGTTGCAATGATGATACGCGTATTTTTATGTTCCGCAAAGATCGTATCAAACGTTCTGCCAAGCGTCTTTTCCGACTGGGTAAAGCCGGGACGCTCCGCATTGGTACTGTCACACATCAGTGCCAGTACACCCTTTTTCCCGATCTCCGCAAATCTCTGCAGATCGATGGCATCCCCGTATACCGGCGTATAATCCACCTTGAAATCTCCCGTATGCACTACGATTCCCGCAGGGGAATAGATCGCAAGAGCCGCAGCGTCCACGATGCTGTGATTGGTCTTGATATATTCGATCCGGAACTGTCCAAGATTGATGGACTGTCCGAATTTGACCACTTTACGTTTCGTACCTTTGAGCAGATCATGCTCCTTCAGTTTGTTCTCAATAATGCCCATCGTCAGCTTGGTCGCATAGATCGGAACATTCAGTTCCTTGAGCACATAAGGCAGTGCGCCGATATGATCCTCGTGGCCGTGTGTGATCATAAAAGCCTTTACCTTGTCCTGATTATCCTTCAGATAAGTAATATCGGGAATGACCATATCAATTCCCAGCATGTCATCATCCGGGAAGGACAGACCACAGTCCACCACAACAATACTGTCTTCGTACTCAAAGGCAGTAATGTTCATACCGATCTGTTCCAGACCTCCAAGCGGAATAATCTTCAGTCTGGATCCGCTATTCTCTTTTTTCTTCAACTTAAATCTACCTCCACATTCTTCTTGCGAATGTGCAGAGCCTTACAGTTGCATCCGGCAATGGATCACTCCATCCACACAAAGCAGGAATGCCAGTCCGTTTCTCTGCCCACGCTTCTCCTGTCTGGGACATCGAAAACTGCCATTCTGTCCTGTCTGTCCGGACAAAACTATGATTCCAACTCTACATCATCCAATATTTTTTCAAACATTTCCGCAACGGCAGAAAGTTCTTCATCCTCTGTTACGATTTCATAGACGCTTTCGCTGTCTGTGGGAGACGCCATATCCTTTAAGATCAGCGCTTCTCCGTCTCCCTCTTCCGTATCTGTTACCAATATATAATTCCTGCCGGCAATGGTGGTCTGCTCTAATACATAAAACTCAACGGATTCTCCATCGTCCGGCGTAAAAACTATCTTTTCCAAGTTCTATTCTCCTCTGTGTTGCAGCGAGTCCAGATATCCCTGTAGGATAAACACCGCTGCAAGCTTATCCACATACGCTTTCCTGTTTTCCCTGCGGATTCCCGCCTCAATCATCGCCCTGTCAGCGGACACTGTGGTCAGGCGCTCATCCCACATCGTCACGGGAAGACCGGTACGCCTCTCCAGTTTGTCCTTGAATTCCAGAGATTTCTGCGCACGTTCCCCCACAGTATCATTCATATTTTTGGGGAATCCCAACACGATCTCTTCCACCTGATACTCTACGATCAGTTCTTCCAGCCTCGAAAGCGTATGCCGCAGCATACTCTCCCGCTCCCTGCGGATAATCTCGATTCCCTGCGCTGTGATTCCAAGGGGATCGCTGATCGCCACTCCCACTGTCCTGGAACCAAAATCCAATCCCATGATCCTCATACGTTTACTTCCAATGATTATTCTTAATGTATTCTGTCAGGAGCTCCTCCACCAGTTCGTCACGCTCCACCTTCATGATCAGGCTTCTGGCATTCTTATGGCTGGTAATATAGGTAGGATCCCCGGACATGATATATCCCACAATCTGATTGACGGGGTTATAGCCCTTTTCCGTCAGCGCTTCGTACACTGTAGACAGTACGATCTTCACGCCCGTCTCCGGCTCTGCCTCCACTTTAAAAAATTGTGTGTTTCCCAAATCCTGATCCTGCATCATATCATTTCCTCACATTGTCCCACAGCCGGCACGGCAAATGAAAGGTGCCGGACAGTTATCATAAGTCATCGTTTCCTTTACATAACACAAGTTTTTCCATTATCTTACTCTATTTAACCGGAAAATTCAACCTTGCCGATTCATAATCAGCATACTTTCCCCGACAAACCCCTCTGCCCTGCCTGTGATTATTCGGTTGGAAAGATCCTCCGTTGTCTCAAGAGCCACCTTCACATATTCTTTGGTGTGGCCTGTCATATATTTCCTGCCGTCAATCACGGCCGGTTCCTCCATCAGTACCTCCACCGTTCTGCCGATAAAATGCTCTCTAAATCTGTGGGACTGTTCCCGCTCAAGTGATAAAAGGATATTGCTGCGCTGTGTCTTGATCTCATCCTTCACCTGATCTTTCATCTTCGCCGCATTCGTTCCCTGCCTCTTAGAATATTTGAATACGTGCATCTCATAAAAGTCCACCTTTTCCAAAAAAGTACGTGTGATCTCAAATTCCTCCTCCGTCTCTCCCGGGAAACCGACGATCACGTCTGTCGTAATGGCGGGCATGTCATAAATCTGTCTGAGCAGTTTCACCTTTTCATAGTATTCACTTGCCAGATAATGCCTATTCATCCTTTTTAAGGTATCGTCACATCCGCTCTGGAGTGACAGATGAAAATGTGGGCACACCTTGGGCAGCGCGCGTAACCCTTCCGCGAACTCCCGCGTGATGATCCTCGGCTCCAGCGATCCCAGCCTGATCCGCTTCAATCCCTCTATCTCATGGAGTTGTCTGATCAGGGAAAGAAGATCCGCTCCCTCCAGATCGATCCCGTAGGAACTGATATGAATACCCGTCAGCACAACCTCCTGATATCCTGTTTTTACGAGCGCTGCAGCCTCACTCACCACGTCTGACGGCTGACGGCTCCTGACTCTGCCTCTGGCAAAGGGAATGATGCAGTAGGAGCAGAACTGGTTGCAGCCATCCTGAATCTTAATATATGCTCTGGTGTGATCCGCTGTCCTCTTAAGCTGCATCTCCTCATACGCTACCGGACTGCTCAGATCCAGGACCGTGGTGTTTCCGAGTGTTTTATCCTTGAATTCACAGTTTTCTTCCCTCTCCCGCAAATACTCTTCCAGAATAGGGATCAGCTCTTTTTTCTTATTATTTCCGATTGCAAGGTCGATCGCTTCATCCTGTTCCACCGTCTCCATTCCGGTCTGCACGTAACAGCCAACCGCTACAACAACCGCAGCGGGATTCTGCTTCTTTGCCCTGTGCAGCATCTGGCGGCTCTTACGGTCAGCAATGTTGGTAACCGTACAGGTATTGATGATATAGATATCTGCTATCTCGTCAAAAGGTACAATTTTATATCCCTTCTCTTGTAACATTTGCTGTATCGCGTCCAACTCATAGGAATTCACTTTGCAGCCCAAATTATGCAATGCTACACTTTTCATACGTTTCCTTTCTTTTTTTGTGCTGTTTGTTTATTGACTTTTCATCCCGTTCCCTTTAGTATAAAGGTGAACAATGGGAGTAAATTAAAAAGGAGGTATTCCAATGAAAACAGTACAGATTTCTTTAAATTCTATTGATAAGGTAAAATCTTTCGTTAACGATATTACCAAATTTGATTATGACTTTGATCTGGTATCCGGCAGATATGTTATCGACGCTAAATCCATCATGGGTATTTTCAGTCTGGATCTTTCCAAGCCGATCGACCTGAACATCCACGCTGAAGATGACATCGATTCTGTAATGGAAGCATTAAAGCCATACATGATCTAGATTTTGATCTGTGCAAATTTGTACCCTGTCAATGACAGGGTACTTTTTCTTTTTATTCCACAACAATCACTTCATCTGTATTGAGTGCCGTC
>CAMGRE010000033.1 GCA_946061355.1 uncultured bacterium
TTCCTTGTCTTTCTTAAGATGAATTTTAAGACTTCTTACACGCACAGGACACTCTCGGAGGGGGAGGGAAATTATAATGAGATCATCCGTTATAAATCCATACTGCCCACGGAGACGCAGAGACTTCAGGAGGCGGCTGTGATCGATCTGCAGACGTTTGGGGTGCGCCTGATCGAGAAGAAATATGAGATCAACGGGGAGAAGACAAATTATTTTTCCTATCTGTTCTTAAAATGCAGCAGCCATCTTTCGCCGAAATCCAAGCTTTCCATCGTCACGAAAGCCGTGGAGAATATCCAGAAAGAAAATTGCGAAGAATATAAGCAGTATGAAGAGCATATGCGTGCTAAGAGCATCATTCAGGAAGAGCTTGCGCAAAACGGCGGCTTTGTGGTGGAAGAGATCGCGGAGAAGATCTTTGAGGGACAGCCGGAGCTGAAAACGGCGTTTCAGGAAAAGATGGAAAAATATGACATGGTCAAAGAAGAGGTACAGCCTCAGAATGACACGACTGTCAGAAAATATCAGAAGCAGTATCTTCTCACGGACACGGGGATCGAGATTAAGATCCCCATGGACCAGTATAAAGATACCGGCAAGGTGGAGTTTATCACGCAGGCGGATGGAAGTATTTCGGTGCTCTTAAAGAATATCGGGCATATTCAGGCGAAATTCTGACGCGATACCGGTATGCCCGTATCTTTTCGGAGAGGGAATGGGCAATATCATTGATTATATCAGGGAATACGGACAGCAGCTCTTTGCGGAACGCCCCTTTGGCGCGGAGGACAGTCTGGTGCTTGCCCAGTTTGCGTATCTGAAACTGGACGGAGCCGTTCCTTCGGTGGAGGAGGATGGCGGGACGGTAAATTTGTGCGAGGTGCAGCGGCGCAAGCCGGACTGCGAAATCTTTGCCGACACACGGTATGAGGAGGAAAACAGGGCACTTTTGGACGCTCTCATGCAGAGCAGACGGTTTGGGCGCATTGGACTGAATTACCATGAGAATCATATCGACAAGGAGAAGGAATATCAGTTCAGCGCTGTGACCTGCTTCCTGGATAACGGCCTGATCTACCTGGCTTTCAGGGGAACCGATGAAAGCATCGTGGGCTGGAAAGAGGATTTTAATATGGCATTCAGGCCTCCGGTGCCGGGACAGATCATGAGTGCCGCATATGTCAACCGGGTGGCGAAGCTGCTGGGTGTGCAAGGCGGCGCAGAGGAAGGGCAGGCGGGCAGGCGTCTGATGCTTGGCGGGCATTCCAAAGGAGGAAATTTTGCGGTATATGCCGCAATGAACTGCGACAGAGATATACAGGATGTGATCCTGTCCATCTACAGCCATGACGGTCCGGGATTCCGGCCGGAGATCTTTGAGAGCGAGGCTTTTGCAAGGATACGATCCCGCATTGTGAAGATCATTCCGCATTCCTCGGTCATCGGTATGCTGTTTGACAATCATGAACCGTATCAGGTGGTGGAGAGCAGTACGTTTGGCATACTGCAGCATGATCCGTTTACATGGGAGCTTCGCGGCGGACATTTTGTCAAAGCGAAGGATCTTTATAAGGGAAGAAAGATTTCAAACGAGGTTTTGAACAAATGGATCCTCTCTCTGGAGGAAGAGCAGCTGGAACATTTTGTGGAGTCGCTTTTTGAGGCAATTGAGGCGTCGCGGGCAGAGACACTGACGGACTTTTCAAAACAGTGGTTTCAAAACAGCCTGAGGGTCATGCGGGCATTCCACGATATGGATAGAGAGACAAAACGACAGATGCGTAAGACGTTTGCCACGCTTTTGCGTGCCGTTTCGGATATTCTGTCGGAAAGACAAAAAGGGCAAAATGAGGAGTATGATCAATTTGGGAAAGGATAAGGGAATGGAACAGACAATACTTTTGATTGATGATGATGCGCTGACGATCAGGATCGCGCGGAAGATGTTTGAAGGAATATACCGGATGGATGCCGTACAGTCCGGCGAGGAGGCACTTACGTATCTGAATGATCACAGACCGGATCTGATCCTGCTCGATCTGCATATGCCCGGGATGGATGGGCACAGAGTGATGCAGATTCTTAAGGAGAAGGAGGAGATCAGAGAGATTCCTGTGATCTTTCTCACTGCGGATGATGAGGCGGAGAGTGAAGTTCAGGGATTTCAGGAAGGCGCGATGGATTTCATCAAGAAGCCGTTCGTAAAAGAGGTGGCAATGCAGAGGATACAGCGTATTCTGGAACTGGATCATCTGCGCAAGCATCTGCAGTCAGAGGTTGAGGCTCAGACCAGAAAGGTTGAGATGATGTCATTACAGACAGTCCGGGCTCTTGCCAATGCCATTGATGCAAAGGACTCCTATACGATCGGACATTCCGAGAGAGTTTCGGAATATGCGGCGCTGATTGCGAAGGAATTGGGATGGGATGAGGACGAGACCGATAATCTGCGTTTCAAGGCTTTGCTCCATGATGTCGGCAAGATCGGTGTTCCGGACAGCATTCTGAATAAACCGACCAGATTGTCCGATATGGAATATGACGTGATCAAGACGCATTCCGGCATGGGTGCGGATATTCTGTCCACCGTGACAGTCATACCGGGAGCGGATCAGGTTGCCAGACATCATCATGAACGATATGACGGAAAGGGATATCCCGACGGTCTCGCCGGAGAGAACATCCCGTTTGAGGCGAGGATTGTCGGAGTGGCGGATGCGTACGATGCGATGAGTTCCGACAGATGTTATCGTAAGGCGCTCACGAAAGAAGCGATCAGACAGCAGCTCGTGCAGGGACGGGGCACACAGTTTGATCCCGAGATTCTGGATGCTTTTTTACATATGTTTGATGAGAACAGACTGCAGATTTCCGATAAGGAAGCGACAAAGGATGAAAACAGTCTGGGATATATGAATGCTTCCGCCAAGATTGTGGAGCGCGTGGTACAGACGCTCAACATGCAAAAAAATGTTGATAATATTGATTTTATCACAGGTATGGATCTCAGAAACAGC
Source organism: uncultured bacterium (assembly GCA_946061355.1). Lineage (GTDB taxonomy): Bacteria > Bacillota > Clostridia > Lachnospirales > Lachnospiraceae > VSOB01. The sequence goes on from CAMGRE010000033.1 coordinate 3,018, forward strand.
GGAGAACGTAAGATTGCCGCCGCCATGGCGGAGGGAGAAGGATGTCTTGCCTTCTTTGATGTGGATAATCTGAAAAAAGTCAACGATACCATGGGACACAAATTCGGCGACAGAGTGTTGCGTCGTATGGGAGAGATCCTGCTGAGAAACGGTGAGAATGCTGTTTCCTGCCGTCTGGGCGGTGATGAGTTTCTGTTTTTTATGAAAAATGTGAATAGAGAGCAGGCGGAGAAACAGATCCGACAGGTTATGGATGCCTTCCGGCACGAGAAAGAAGAGGATGCGGTGATGCGGCAGGTTTCTCTGTCGGCGGGACTGTGTATGTGCACACCGCAGGATACGTTTGCGGATGTGTATGTCAGGACGGATAAGGCGCTTTATCATGTGAAGCAGAATGGAAAGGCTGATTACTGTTTCTATCATTCCAAGAATCTGGATGGTGATAATACCGATGTGGATCTGAGCCTTCTGGTCAGAAATCTGAAGAGCAGCGGAAGTTATGACGGCGCCATGGACATGGAATACAGGGAGTTTGCAAAACTTTTTGAATATGCGGAGAATATGCAGAAGCGTTATCAGCGAGGGTTCTGCCTTGTTATGACGACTCTGCGCATTCCGGAGAAGGATGACTATTATCTGGAGCAGATGGAGGAAGCGATGCACCATATGGAGCAGGCAATCCGCCAGACGGTCCGGACAGTCGATGTGTTCACGCGATACAGCAGCGTCCAGTTCCTGATCCTGCTCACAGAAGTTGGAGAAGAAAACGTGCAGACGGTTGTGGACCGTATTTTCTCGAATTTTTACGAAAAACTCGGAGATATCAAGGCACAGGCAAGCTATTCCGTTGCCAAGATCGATGTGCCGTAGTATGCAAGATGACTGCTGACGGCAGGTATTTTGTATAGAATGGGGTAAGGGCGTAGGAGGCATCGGATGATGGATATTTCGGATAAAAATCTGAAACGTGCCGGGGAACTTCACCGGGAGATGGAAGTGGTTGACATGCACAGAGATCTGCCCGGAGAATTGCTCTTCCGCCACAGAAGCGGCGAGCGGGAGATATTGAAAAGACGCTATCTGAAGCGTTGGAAGGCAGCAGGCGTCCGGGTTGTGGTGTGTTCGGTCTATCTGGAGGATGATGTGTTGCCGGACGGGGCGCTGCGTAATACGCTTCTGCAGATTGCATCCTTGCAGGAAGAAGTGGAGAGCCTGCGGGGACAGGGTATCCTGATCCGCGATAGAGATGATCTTGAGAGGGCGCGGCGCGAAGGCGCGATCGGGTTTCTTCTGTATCTGGAAGGACTTGACGGCATGGGAACTGATACAGAACTATTGCAGTTGTTTCACCAGATGGGGGTGCGCGGTGCGGCCCTTACCTGGAGCCGGCGCAACAGTCTGGCCACAGGGTGCTGCCGCGCAAATGAGCATAGAGAGACGCACGGAGGAATATCGGAATCCGGCTGGGAGACGATCGGCCGCATGACGGAGCTGGGGTGGTTTCTGGACATCAGCCATCTGAATGATGACGGCATGGGCGAGATCCTCGGTCTGCATGGATCCGTTGCGGGCAAAAAAGTGCCACATCTGCCGGTAATTGCCACGCATTCTGATGCGCGGGCGGTGTGCAGTCATTACCGCAATCTCACAGATGCACAGATTGGCAGTCTGGCAGAGCGCGGCGGGATCATCGGTATCAATGCATACAGCCGTCTGGCAGGTTCGCACGAGTCGGGAGATCATCTGGAAGCGCTGTGCCGTCAGGCGGCCTATCTGATCGACAGGGCGGGAGAGGATCATGTCTGTTACGGACTGGATCTGTGTCATTCCTATGAGATGGCGCGCAGAGAGATCGAGGAGGAAGGCAGGGGAATGGACTGCCTGTCGGATTATGACGAACTGATCAGTCTTACGGCATATCTGCTGGAAAAGGGGATGACGGAACAGCAGATCCGGAAACTGTCCGGTGAGAATGCGCTCCGCTTTCTGGAACGGATCTTATAGATTCCCGGTGCGATGATCGTGACGGGAAGATCGGAACATGCGATGCGCTCTCGGGGCGGTCGCTGCGGGAGGGATGAAATATGAGTGGAAAGATAAAAGGAATCATAATGGGGCTGGCGATCATTCTGCTGCTCGGAACAGATCCGGTGACAGCTGTGGCTGCCGAGACGCCGGAGGGAAGCAGGGCAATAGCGGCATACACGGGAGATTATTCCATGGGGACGGTGTATTCGGCCAAGAATGGCGTCGGCTTTAAGGATATCACGTATGCTTCGGACTATGACACCATCACGGTTTCGGCAACGCCAAACAGCGGCTATTCCTTTAATCATTTTACGGATAACGGCGTGATCGTGACCAAGAGCGCTTATTATACATTCAATCCGGGTTACTATGATCATACGGTAGTCGCTCATTTTGTGAAGCGCAGTGACAACAAGGATGATGACGATGATAAGATCACACATGTGAACTGGGGAAATTCGGTGTGTGTCTACGCGCCGGGCCACAAGATCAACGGTATGTCCATCACAACAAGCCAGGTGTCACAGGGAAAGCAGTGCCGGGATGCCTTTGACAGTGTCAGGGGCGATTATACTTATATCGGTAAGTATAATATTTCCTTTGCCCATGCCGGCAAGCCGGTGGAAAAGCTGAGCGGCAAGGTGCAGCTTTTGTTCGATATTCCGGCGCAATATCAGAAGAAGGGCAGACAGTTTGCCATGCTGCGTGTCTATAAAGGACAGGCAGAGTTCCTGCCGGATCTCGGAGAACGGGGCAATAAAGTGCAGTTTGAAACCGACTGCACCGCAGCGTACGCGCTTGTGTACAGAGATCCCGTTCCGGGCGTGACGGACGCAGCGGCGCAGGCAAATCAGCATTGACAAAACAGAGATTTGCGCTATAATTGTGAACAGATAAAAAGTTTTATAGAGAGCCTGTGAGGAAGAAAGTAGTCACATAGGATGTTCTGCAGAGAGGGATGATGGTGGAAAGTCCCGGACGGATATGTGAGGAAGACCACTTCTTAAGGCTCAGCTGGGAGTACGGTCGGCGGAAGATAAGCGGACGGGAAAACGGCTGACGTATGAGCCGCGTTAAGGCCGGGATCAAACCCATAAGTAAAAGAAAAGGTGGAACCGTGTGAGATGATCGCACCCTTTGGACAGCAGTCCGGAGGGTGTTTTCTTTTGCGCAGAGGCGCAGAATGAAGGCTGCCCGATCCGCATAGGAGAAGTTCATTCACGGCAAACCAAATCAGAAAAAGGAGGAAATTATAAAATGAAGGCATTGTTGGCAGACGGCCAGGTAACAGAGATTACGGAAGACGAAGTGCGTGTGGTGAGACATACCTGCTCCCATGTGCTCGCGCAGGCGGTGAAGCGTCTCTTCCCGGAGACAAAGCTTGCGATCGGACCGGCGATCGACACAGGATTTTATTATGACTTTGACAGAGAGGGCGGTTTCTCCCAGTCGGATCTCGAGTCTCTGGAGGCAGAGATGAAGAAGATCATCAAGGAGAATCTGAAACTCACAACTTATACAAAGCCCCGTAATGAGGCGATCGCTTTTATGAAGGAAAAAGGAGAGCCCTACAAGGTGGAGCTGATCGAGGATCTTCCGGAGGATGCACAGATCAGCTTTTATGAGCAGGGCGATTTTGTGGATCTGTGCGCAGGTCCCCATATCCTGTATACCAAGGGGATTAAGGCATTTAAGCTCACATCCGTAGCCGGAGCTTACTGGAGAGGCAGTGAGAAAAACAAGATGCTCACCAGAATTTACGGAACGGCATTTTTGTCAAAAGACGAGCTGGAGGCCTACCTCACCATGATGGAGGAGGCAAAGAAGCGTGACCACAGAAAAATCGGCAAAGAGATGAAGCTGTTTGCGATGATGGACGAGGGTCCCGGATTCCCGTTCTTCCTTCCGAACGGCATGATCCTCAAGAATACACTGATTGACTATTGGCGTCAGATCCATACGAGAGAGGGATATGTGGAGATCTCCACGCCCATCATGCTGAACCGCGAGCTCTGGGAGACATCGGGACACTGGGATCATTATAAGGACAATATGTACACAACGGTGATCGATGATCAGGATTTCGCGATCAAGCCGATGAACTGTCCCGGCGGCATGCTGGTATATAAGAGTGATCAGCGCTCTTACAGAGATCTGCCGATGAGAGTCGGTGAGCTCGGACTGGTGCACAGACATGAGAAATCCGGCCAGCTCCATGGTCTGATGAGAGTGCGCTGCTTTACACAGGATGATGCCCACATCTTCATGACGAGGGAGCAGATCCCCGCTGAGATCAAGGGCGTTATCAGCCTGATTGATGAGGTTTATAAGCTGTTTGGCTTTAAGTATCATGTGGAACTGTCCACCAGACCGGAGGACAGCATGGGAAGCGATGAGGACTGGGAGGTAGCAACACAGGGCTTAAAGGATGCTCTGGATTCCATCGGGCTTCCGTATGTGATCAACGAGGGTGACGGCGCATTCTACGGTCCCAAGATCGACTTCCATCTGGAGGATTCCATCGGCAGAACATGGCAGTGCGGTACGATCCAGCTCGACTTCCAGCTTCCGCAGAGATTCCACGCGGAGTATGTGGGTGAGGACGGCGAGAAGCATCAGCCGATCATGATCCACCGCGTATGCTTCGGCTCCATCGAGAGATTCATCGGTATCCTGATCGAGCATTTCGCAGGCAAGTTCCCGCTGTGGCTCGCTCCTGTGCAGGTGAAGGTACTGCCGGTATCCGATAAGTCCAAGGAGTATGCACAGAAGGTCTATGAGACGCTCAAGGCAGCAGGGATCCGTACAGAACTTGACGCCAGAGATGAGAAGATCGGTTATAAGATCCGTGAGGCACAGCTCCAGAAAGTGAATTATATGCTGATCCTTGGCGAGAAAGAGGCGGAGGCAGGCAACCTGTCCGTGAGAAACAGGGAGAAAGGTGATCTGGGTGCCAGCGGTATCGATGAGTTTATCGCATCTCTGAAAAAAGAAATTGAAGAGAAGAAATAATGATCGGAAAGGTATGTTGGAATGCGGCTGATATTGATAAGGCATGGGGATCCCGATTATACAATTGACTCCCTGACGGAGCGCGGTCTTTATGAGGCGAAGCTTCTGGGAGAAAGAGCGAAAGAATGGAAGGGAGACGTGGATCGTATCTACGTCTCCCCTCTTGGCAGAGCCGGGAGAACGGCAGAGCCTGTTGAGCGGGCGATTGGTAAGCAGGCACAGGTGCTTGACTGGCTGCAGGAGTTCCGGGCTGTCATTGATAAGAAATACGGAACGACGGGGATCGCATGGGATTTTACCCCGTCCTATTGGACGAAGGTTCCGGAGTTGTATGACAAAGACAGATGGATGACTGCTGAACCGATGCAGCCCGTGGAGGGTGAGCCAGACGTGGATCAGGTGTACAGGGAGACCTGCGAGGGTCTTGATAAGCTACTCGCAGAGTATGGATGTGCGCGGGAGGGACAGTATTACCGTGTCACAGACCGGGAACGCTCCGGTAAAACGATCGTACTGGTATGCCACATGGGGATCACCTTTGTGATGCTGTCCCATCTGCTCGGTATTCCCTTTGTACCTCTGATGCAGGGATTCTATATTCCGCCTACCGGTGTTACTGTAGCAAATTCGGAGGAAAGGGAAGAGGGCATCCTCGCTTTCCGTTGCCAGGGAATCGGAGATGTGAGACATCTGTATAGGAACGGGCAGGACATTTCCCCCAGAGGATATTTTGGAGAGATCTATCAGAAATAAGGAGATAACGGTAAATAGAATGTTGATTTGGCAGCTGCCTGCCTGCTGGGTTGACGATTGAGGACAATTTCCGTGCGTTTCAGACGAGAGTTCCCTGTTTGGCGCACGGTTTTGTTATGCTGATTGTAAAATATCAAACGAAAAGAAGGTGTGCTGTGTATAGCAGCCCACACAAAGGAAAGGAGAATCACAATGAGCAGGAAAAGAATTTTATCAGCCTTTCTGAGCATCTGTCTGCTACTGGGATGCTGCGTCACCAGAGTTAGCGCAATGGAGGAAAGTTACGACACATTCGATTACCGGGCCTACGCCAATATTTATCCCGATCTGAAAAATGCCTACGGTTATGACGCGGAGAAGCTCTATGCCCACTATGTGAATTATGGAAGAGCTGAGGGGCGTGTGGGAACTTTCATCGCCGATGCCAATCCCAAGACCGGCGCTCCTGTTTACGGCATGATTCCGGGGAGCAATGTGCAATCCAAGGATCCGTCACAGGCCGTTGTCCCTGCAACGCTGCTCAATCCTCTTCCGCCCACTGAGCTGTCCAGGCAGCCGGAATGGAGCGGAGAGCAATGTGTACATTTCAGCCGTATGTCCAACGCCAGGCTGGTGGCAGAGATGCTCAGTGCGAAATCTTACATGGATGAGGCCTGGGCGGCAAAAGAAGCGGGCATAACAGGCGGAAAGGCAAACTGGCTGAACGATACGGTTATGGTGGCGGTTGATTACATCGAGCTGGAACTGACCAGGCGGATCGATGCGCTGGAATACGGGCGCCACGATGTTTACTACCAGCGGGCCATGGCATCCGACACAGCCATCTTAACCCAGTATGCAAACAACTATCGTGGTCTGGCTGCGCCTCCGGCGGATCCGCGTCAGTAATCACAGATTTTAGGCACACTTTAATAAGCGTTGAAGAATGGGAGAAAATCTGCCATAATAATGTCAAAAATATCATGAAAGAGTATTTGGCATTATGAAGCGTTGCTGTATTGGTGTGCTGGCACATGTAGATGCCGGAAAGACAACTTTATCGGAAAGTATATTATATCAGAGCGGGGCACTGCGCAAAGCGGGACGTGTGGACAATGGGGATGCATTTCTTGATACCTATGCGCTTGAGAAGGAGCGGGGCATCACCATTTTCTCGAAGCAGGCGGTGTTTCCGCTTCTTTGTGTGCAGAGACCGGATCAAAAGGAGCAGGAGATTTCTGTGACGCTGTTGGATACGCCGGGACATGTCGATTTCTCGGCTGAGATGGAGCGGACGCTGCAGGTGTTGGATGCGGCTGTGCTTGTGATTAACGGTGCCGATGGCGTTCAGGGGCATACGTTGACGCTGTGGCGTCTGCTTGCGCAGTACAGAGTCCCGGCGATCCTTTTTGTGAATAAGATGGATCAGCAGGGGACAGATCGCGAAGCGTTCCTTGCACAGCTGAAACGGGAACTGAGTGAAAACTGTGTGGATTTTGCGGCGGACAGGGAAGCGTTCTATGACAGTGTTGCGATGTGCGATGAGGAGGCGATGGAGCTTTTCCTTGAGAGCGGCGTCGTCCCGGAGGAGAAGTTACGGGCGCTGACGGCAGAGCGGAAGCTGTTCCCGTGTTATTTCGGCTCCGCTCTCAAAATGACAGGAGTGTCGGAACTATTGGCAGGGATCGCAGCTTATGCGCCGGCGACAGGGGAGGTATTTGACAGCCGGAGCGCACAATCGGGACACGCGGGGCAGGGTAAGCTGCAGGCAGACAGCGGCATAGGCGCAGATGAGGTGTTCGGCGGCAGGGTCTACAAGATCTCCAGGGATGAGCAGGGGAATCGCCTGACACACATCAAGATCACGCAGGGGATTCTCAATGTGAAAGATGTGATCCGCCACGCGGGAATGAGCGGTGGTGAGAGCTTTGCGGACGGCCGGGGCGGCGCGGACTGCCCGGAGGAGAAGGTCAATCAGATCAGGATCTATCACGGAACGAAATTCCAGACGGTAAGTCAGGCGGAGCCGGGAATGATCTGTGCGCTCACCGGTCTGGAACGATCGTATGCCGGAGAGGGACTCGGCGCTGAGCAGGGCAGCAATCTGCCCATTCTCGAGCCTGTGTTGACGTGTGAGTTGTTGCTGCCTGAGGATCAGGATCCGGCGAAGCTGTATCCACGGCTTAAGACGCTTGAGGAGGAGATCCCGGAGCTTCATCTGGTATGGGAGGAAAAGAGCCGCACCATTCAGGGAAAGCTGATGGGGCAGGTGCAGACGGAGATTTTAGAGCGGCTGATCGCGGAGCGGTTTGGTGTGAAAGTAACTTTCGGTCCGGGTCGTATTGTCTATAAAGAGACGATCGCGCAGCCCGTGGAGGGCGTGGGACATTATGAACCACTGCGCCATTATGCGGAGGTTCATCTGGTGATGACACCCTCGGAGCGCGGCAGCGGACTGATGTTTGAGAGTGACTGCAGTGAGGATGTGCTGGACCGCAACTGGCAGCGATTGATTCTGACACATCTGAAGGAGCGTGAGCACAAAGGAGTCCTGACAGGTTCGGCGATCACAGATATGAAGATAACTCTCGTGTCGGGCAGAGCACATCTGAAGCACACGGAGGGCGGAGATTTCAGGCAGGCGGTGTACCGGGCGGTGCGTCATGGCCTGATGAAGGCGGAGAATGTTCTGCTGGAGCCGTATTATGCGTTCCGGTTGGAGATTCCTGCGGGCAATGTGGGCAGGGCGCTCTCCGATATGGACAGGCTCTGTGCGAAGGCGCAACCACCGATGATTGAGAGTGATCACGCTGTGATTACCGGAATCGCGCCTGTCGCATGTATGCAGGAATATTCTCGGGAAGTAATTTCCTATACGAAGGGACTTGGGCGGCTTGTTATGACGCTCCACGGATATGAACTATGCCATGATCCGGAGGAAGTGATGGAACGGATCGCTTACGATCCACAGGCGGATGCGGAGAATCCTTCGGGGTCGGTGTTCTGTGCCCATGGCGCGGGATTCTATGTGCCCTGGGAAGAAGTGGAACACTATATGCACCTTCCGCTCACGCTGTCGGGAGACAGTGATGGGCAGGAGGATGACGAAGAAATGTCTTGTCAGAGCTTCCGATATGAGCCGCGACAGGCGGAGGAACTCTCCATCGGGACGGAGGAGATTGACGAGATCCTGAATCGTACTGCGTATGCGAACAGGAAGCCGCATGCTGTGGCGCATAAAGGGATCAGGGCAAATGTTCCGGCAGAGGCGAGAAATTACAATCCTGCGGATAAGCGGAAAGAATACCTGCTGGTGGATGGGTATAACGTGATCTTTGCGTGGGATGATCTGAAAGAGTTGGCAGAGACTACGCTGGACGGCGCGCGAGGGAAGCTACTCGATCTTTTGTGTGATTATCAGGCAGCGCGAGGCTGTGAGCTCATTGCTGTATTTGATGCGTACAGACTGCAGGGACATCCGGAGGAGACGCTTGATTATCACAATATCCACGTGGTCTATACGAGGGAAGCGGAGACGGCGGACCGCTTCATTGAGCGGTTTGCCCATGAGAATGGCAAAAAGTATGACGTGACGGTTGCCACTTCGGACGGGTTGGAGCAGATCATCATCCGTGGCGCAGGCTGTCGTCTGATCTCCTCCCGGGAATTGAAGGAGGAGATGGAGCGCACCAGAAAAGGCGTGTTGGAAAGCTACAGGCAGAGCGGCGGAGAGGGAAAGCGGTATCTGCTCGACGAATTCAACCCGGAAGATGTGCTTCCGGCTGACTGAGGCGATAAACGATATTTGGCCGATGGATTTAATTTTCCGGATGTTTTTCCAGCTGACTGAGGCGGATCTCGTTTTTGAGCATGTCCTTAAAGACATCCACAAGATTCCGGTTTAAGGAATACAGGCAGGTGGAATTTTCACCGGAGGAGATCCTGCCGGTTAAGACCTTGGTGGAGTCCACGATCAGGCGGATCTGGTCGTTTCCGTTTCCGGTATGATAGATCTCAGCGCCGGGCAGCTCGCAGTCCGTGTCGGTGAGGACGACAACCTTTTTTTCCTCCGTGACCTGTTCTCTCAACAGTGGGAGGATCTGCGAGAGGATATCATCAGGTACGCTGATATACAGGCGCTGCCTGGTCTCATTGATCATCGTCAGGAGCTTGTCCATGATCTGCTCCGTGCCGCGTATCGTGATATAGCCCTGTTGTTCCGTTTTCCTTTCGGGGAGACGGGGCAGCAGGCTTTTTTGTTTTTCCGTAAGACGTCGTATCACGTTGCCGGAAAATTCAGGGAAAGGAACAGCTGTGTAGCGCGTTACATTTTCTTCCATGATATAGGCGGCGCCCTTCTCCACCAGACCGGCGAGTGCGTTGTAGGTGTTGGAGCGTGAGATGCCTGTGAGTTTGGCGGCTTCGTAGCCGGTCAGCTCTCCCTGCTCAAGCAGTGTCAGATATAGATTGGCCTCCTGCCTTGTGAGACCGAAATGCAACAATTCTTCCGTGATCGGATACATAAATTCTCCTTTGATGATAAAATTTCCCGTTTGTGCGGATATGACAATTAGAATAGTTTCTTATAGGAACACTATGTATCAAAACTTTGGAAAAGTCAATGATTTCAAGGGATTTTAATAGTGTTCCTAAAAAATACTAATATTTTCAAAAATCCATTGACACGGAATAAACGATATGATAAAGTCACATTGAACATCACAAAGAAAAGACAAAAAAACAAAAGACAGGCCGCAGGGCGGTCATGACAGGAAAGGATCGGTTTGTTAAAAATGGAAGCAATGAGTAAGAAACCTTTTGTAACGCTTGAACAGGTACAGGAGATGGTGGAGAAGTACCCCACTCCGTTTCATTTATATGATGAGAAGGGTATTCGCGAAAATGCCAGGAAGGTGAAGCAGGCATTTGCGTGGAATAAGGGATTCCGCGAGTATTTCGCGGTGAAGGCGACGCCGAATCCGTACCTTCTGCAGATTCTGAAGGAAGAAGGGATCGGAGTGGACTGCTCCTCCTACACAGAGCTTTGGCTTTCCGACAAGGTGGGATTCCACGGAAATGATATCATGTTCTCCTCCAATGTGACGCCGGAGGAGGATTTCAAGCTGGCTTCGGATCTGGATGCCATCATCAATTTCGATGACCTGACACATCTGAAATTTTATGAAAAAATAGCGCCTTTTCATGAGACGATGTGCTGCCGCTTCAATCCGGGCGGAGCTTTTGAGATCCACAGCAGGATCATGGATTCGCCCAAGGATGCGAAATACGGCATGACAAAGGAGCAGATGAAAGAGGCATTTGCCTACATGAAACAAAAAGGTGTGAAGCATTTCGGCATTCATGCATTCCTTGCAAGCAACACCATCACGGAGGAATATTATCCGACGCTTGCGAAGATCCTGTTTGAGCTGGCAGTGGAGCTTCACAAGGAACTGGATATCCATATTGCGTTCATCAATCTGTCCGGCGGTGTGGGAATTCCGTACAAACCGGAGGATAAGCCGAATGACATCCTTGCGATCGGCGAGGGCGTGCGCAAGGCCTATGAGGAAGTGCTGACACCGGAGGGCATGGATGATGTGGCGATCTACACGGAGATGGGACGTTTTATGTTGGGACCCTATGGCTGCCTGGTGACAAAAGCGATTCATGAGAAGCATATCTGGAAAGAGTATATCGGTGTGGATGCCTGTGCCGCGAATCTGATGCGTCCGGCGATCTACGGAGCATATCACCATATCACGGTGCTCGGCAAGGAGGACGCTCCGGCAGATCACGTATATGACGTGACCGGAGGTCTCTGCGAGAACTGTGACAAGTTTGCGATCGACAGGAAGCTGCCGAAGATTGATATCGGGGATTATCTGGTAATCCATGATGCAGGAGCGCATGGCTTCTCGATGGGATATAATTACAACGGGAAACTCAGATCAGCGGAGATCCTGCTGAAAGAGGACGGCAGCACACAGCTGATCCGAAGGGCGGAGACAAAAGAGGACTACTTCGCAACACTTGATCTGACACCATTTGAGCAGTAGAGACACAGGGCCGCCGCGTCATGCGGCAGATCCTGCAATAATCCGCGATGAATGAATAGAATAATCGTCAGTTTCTCTCATATACATAGTAGTACGTTACGGGAAAAAATTCTTGTATAAGAAGGGAGAACTGAAATGACAGATAAGGTAATTGAAAACAACCAGGTAGTGATCATGGGTGAGGTGGTCAGTGACTTTACATTCAGTCATGAGATATTCGGCGAGGGCTTCTACATGGTGGATGTGGAGGTTGCGCGTCTGAGCGACTCCTCGGATATCATTCCGGTGATGGTGTCGGAGAGGCTGATCGATGTGACGGCGGACTACAAAGGATGCTTCTTAAGTGTGACGGGGCAGTTCCGCTCCTACAACAGACATGAGGAAAAGAAGAATAAACTCGTACTGTCTGTGTTTGCAAGAGAGCTTGCGTTTGTGGAGGAAAGTTGGGAGAGCAGCAAGACCAACCAGATCTATCTGGACGGCTATATCTGCAAGGATCCAATTTACCGCAAG
>CAMGRE010000034.1 GCA_946061355.1 uncultured bacterium
GTGTACCGCTGGATCTATATTCTGGCAGTGTTTATCGGACCTTATATGACGGTGGCTGCAGTGTGGACCATCGCGGATATTTTTAACGGTCTGATGGCGATCCCGAACCTGATCGCACTCGTTGCCCTCAGCGGTGTGACAGCAGCGGAGGTTAAGAAATATTTCGCAAACGGAAAGGAATGAGTAGATGGAAGATGAAAAACGATATGCGGTGCTGATCGATGCCGAGAATGTGTCAAACAAGTACGGCAAACTGATTATGGACGAGATCAGTACCTATGGCGTTGCCACCTACAAAAGATTATACGGTGATTACACGACACCGAGCGTCAAGGCGTGGATCGAGAGCCTCAAAGAGTTCGCGATCACGCCGGTATTCCAGTGCAATTACACGCAGGGGAAGAGTGCGTCGGATACGGCGCTGATCATCGATGCCATGGATATCCTTTATTCGGAGAACGTGAACGGCTTCTGCCTCGTCACTTCGGACAGTGATTTCACCAAGCTTGCGATGCGTCTGCGCGAATCCGGCATGTCTGTGATCGGAATGGGTGAGCAGAAGACGCCCAATTCGCTCGTGGCAGCCTGCGAGGAGTTCAAGTTCCTCGATCTCCTCTATAACGAAGAGGCACAGAAGACGACCGCCGAACAGAAGAAAAAATCGGGAGGCGGTAAAGACGCGCTGCAGAGCACGGAAACCGTCAACAACATTCCGAGCAAGAAGGAGATCGAGAAAGTGGTGGTTTCCATCATCAATTCGCTTGCGGATGACGATGGTTGGGTAAATATTTCGGAGATCGGTACGGGCCTCCGGAAACGTGTGCCGGGCTTTGATCCCCGAAATTATAAATGCGAGAAGCTCAAGCAGCTCATCGCCGGCTTTAAGTCGATCGAGATCAAGACAGAGCCGAACGCCCATCACCGGATCCTCACGATCGTGTATGCGCGGGTAAAGGATAAATGATATTTTGATAAAATATATTGCCAAAAACCGGACTGTGTGCTATGATACATTCAAAGCATATCAAGTCCGGTTTTTTCTTATTTTCTATGATCACATCTGAAATTCTGAACTTCAATGCTTTTCAAAAATCACAAGATAAAAGCAGAGAGGTTTGGGAAAGGGTAAGATTATTCCGGCTGATCCACAGGAGAAAAAGGGAACTTTTGGAACTCTATAATTCCTTGAACGGCACATGTTATACGAATGCAGAGGAACTGGAACTTGTTGTCACGCAGTACAATATAAACGAAGGACATAACGAAAAACTTCTGGCGGAGAGCAGTACACTGCACGGATATGCTGTATTTGTAGGAAAAACCAGACGATTTCATGACAGTGGACTGGCGGTGGATGAGTCGGTCAAGCACGCTGTGGATGAGTGTATTCGTGAGCACATTCTGGAGGACATTTTTCGGGAGAACTACGAGGAGGTTGTAAAGATGGGAGAAGCGGAATTCTGGGAAGAATTGCATTATCGGACTATGGAGAAAGAACTCAGGGAAGAAGGTATCAAAGAGGGAATATCCCGGTTGATTATAGCCTGCAAAGAACTGGGAGTCAGTCGTGAAAAGACGCTGGAACAGTTGGAAAAGCAATATCAATTGGACACAGAAACTGCCGAGAAAAGCATGACCGAGCACTGGTAAAGCGGGAAGATAAAAATAGATGGATCAATGAAATCAAAAATGATATGCGGAAAAGGAAATAGTTATACAGAAAAATGGTGAAAAAAATAGAGAACAGCTTGAAACAGTTAGGGGGCGAAGGCTTTCTCTGTTTTTTGGTCAATAAGACGGCGCCAGCCGCCGCGTGTTCTCGGGATAATCAAGGTTGAGACCGGACACCGGCGATACGTTGCCGCACTCCTCCCGGAACTGGCGCCGAACCTATTATACAGCAAGAGCATGCTTTACACAAGATTTACAAAATAGTAAAATGTGCCGTAAATCAGGGGGCTTTCGCGCCATTCCTGAATTTTACGGCACTTTTTGCTGTTAAAGAACTATCATTGAAAAGTCTATTGAGAAACCGGGATAAATGCAGCAAGCCACTTTATCGGAAAAAGTATATTCTGTGAGATCTTCGCGCTGAAGATCATACACAAGCACACGGTTCTTTTCGGGGTCTACAATCCAATATTCTTTTACTCCGGCAGTGCGATATTTAAAGAGCTTAATGGAGTAGTCCATTCGCCTGCTGCCGGGAGATACAATCTCAATGATCCAGTCGGGCGCACCATTGCAACCATTATCTGTGAGTTTGTTTGTGTCACATATAACACTGATATCCGGCTCGACGTAATTTTTATCATCATCATTTAAGAAAACGGCAAAAGGGGCGATATAGGGCTTGCATGAGCCGTGATTGGATTTGATATATTCACGGATTGTACCGAAAAGTTCACCGGCAATATCATGGTGTTTCCTGCTGGGAGGCGCCATGTAATATATTTTGCCATCGATGAGCTCGGCTCTTTTCCCGGCCGGCAAAGCATAAATATCATTAATGGTATGCGTGATCGGTAATTCCATAGTTAACGCTCCTTTCCCGTTTAATATATCTGCTTCCATTATTTTGGTGCAACTACAAAAAAAGAGATGTTCGCGGTAAAACCGGATATCTCTTTCTCTTTGTAAAATCGATGCTGTAAGCAGATAACGGGAATCGAACCCGCCTCCCCAGCTTGGGAAGCTGGTGTTCTACCGATGAACTATATCTGCGAGACTGTATAACAAATTATAGTACAACAGTGGTCAAAAATCAAGTGAAATAATTTTGCCTAACTCGGTATCCTGACAGAAAGCGGAGTAACGGCGGATGATCGCAAGCAGCAGTTCCACAGTCTGCTCCATGGACTGGATGCACACATACTCATATCTGCCGTGGAAGTTGTGGCCGCCGGTGCCGAGGTTGGGGCAGGGCAGTCCCATGAAAGACAGACGGGCGCCGTCGGTGCCGCCGCGGATCGGACGGATGACGGGCGTGATGCCAAGTCCTCTCATCGCTTCCGTGGCATTATCGATCAGATGCATGTGCGGCAGGATCTGCTCTTTCATATTATAATAAGAATCTTTTATGGTGACACAGAAAGTGTTTTCTCCATATTTATCATTTAAGAAATCAGCGGTTTTTTGGAACCGCTCCTTTTTGTCTGCGAATTTCCGGCTGTCATGGTCGCGGATGATATAGTCTATCTTAGCGTATTCCACGCCGCCCTCGATGTGATCCGGGTGATAGAAACCCTCATAGCCTTCCGTGTACATGGGATTTTCCGTGACCGGCAGCAGGGAATGAAACTCATATGCCATCAGCAATGCATTGCGCATCTTGTTTTTGGCATCTCCAGGATGGACGCTCTTGCCGTGTACGGTGAGTGTGGCGGAAGCGGCATTGAAATTCTCGTATTCCAGTTTGCCGAGTGCGCCGCCGTCTACCGTGTAGGCAAATTCTGCACCGAAGCGTTCCACATCAAAATGATCTGTGCCGCAGCCGATCTCTTCATCGGGAGTGAAGGCAATTTTGATGTCACCATGAGGCAGTTCGGGATGAACGGTTAGAACTGACAGGAATGTCATAATCTCGGCAATGCCAGCTTTGTCATCAGCGCCTAACAGTGTTGTCCCATCGGTGACAATCAGGTCTTTTCCTTTATATTTGGCTAATTCCGGGAATTCTGACGGACTCATCACGATATTTTTCTCTTGATTCAAGATAATGTCATTGCCGTCATATGATTTAATGATGGACGGCTTGATATTTTTGCCGCTGACCTCCGGTGAGGTGTCCATGTGAGCCAGAAAACCGACAGCTGGGACAGGTGCTGCGCCGGTCAGGTTGGAAGGCAGAGAAGCATACACATAGCCATATGTTTCGTCATAATCGACCAGTACCCCGGGCAGAGACATCAGCTGCTTTGCCAGATATCTGCCCAGGCTGCGCTGACCTTCCGTACTCGGAAAAGTGTCGGAACTCTCAGATGAAGTTGTTTCAAATGATACGTACTGCAGAAAATAATCCGTAACCTGACTCATAGTGTACTCCTTTAAAGCAACGCTACGCCCCGGCGGGCTGTCTCCTCCATTGTTTCGGCGGGCCACAGGGAAGACTGCACTTCCCCGATGTGGGCTTTGCGCAGGAAGAACATGCACAGTCTGGACTGGCCGATGCCGCCGCCTATTGTATAAGGAAGCTTCTTCTCGAGGATCGCCTTCTGGAACGGAAGCGCTGCTCTTTCGGGACAGCCTGCCTTGTCAAGCTGTGATTTCAGAGAATTCTCGTCAACACGGATGCCCATGGAAGACAGTTCCAGTGCGATATCCAGCACAGGATAATATACGAGAATGTCGGCGTTCAGCTCCCAGTCGTCATAGTCCGGAGCACGGCCGTCATGCGGTTTGCCGGATTCCAGCAGGTCTCCGATCTTTAAGATGCAGGCAGCGCCCTTTGCCTTTGTGATGTAGTATTCCCGCTCCTTGGGAGTATAGTCGGGGAACATATCTTCCAGTTCCTGTGTTGTGATGAAGAAGATATCGGAGGGAAGGATCTCCTCGATATAATCGTACTGGATAGACATATATTTCTCCGTTTTTCTCAGCACCTTGTATACGGTGCGGACCACACTTTTTAACGTCTCGAGATTGCGGTCTTCTTTCTCGATGATCTTTTCCCAGTCCCACTGATCCACATAGATGGAGTGGATATTATCGGTCTCCTCGTCCCGACGGATCGCGCTCATGTCAGTGTACAGGCCCTCTCCGATGTGGAAGCCGTATTTCTTCAGTGCGTACCGTTTCCATTTGGCAAGTGACTGGACGATCTCTGCGGGTGCCTCATCCTGCTCTTTGATTCCGAAAGTAACCGGACGTTCCACACCGTTTAAGTTGTCGTTCAGACCGGAAGCAGGGTCTACGAACAGCGGAGCGGAGACACGCAGCAGATTCAGATCCTCCGCCAGTGTGCGTTGGAAGAAATCTTTTACGGTTTTGATCCCCACCTGTGTGTCGTGGAGATTCAGTTGTGAGTGATATTTTTCAGGAATTTTGCATTGCTTCATAATGAATATACCCTTTCGCGAAAATCTTTTCGATGATAAGTGATTTTTGTTGTAAATACGAGGGAATAAATACCCTTTCCTATTTAAACGCTTTTTCACAAAATATGCAAGAGCGAACTTGAGATTTTAGCGGGTCCGGTAAGCTGCAATGAATTATTAAGTTTTATTGAAAAATAGAACAGAACACTTGTTCGATTACAAAAAACGTGTTATACTCTAGTAACAGAAACAGAGAGAGGAGCAGAAACGATGCAGTATCCGGTCAGTGACAGCATGAGCGTGATGGAGAAGCTGGGAATTTTGAGCGATGCAGCCAAATATGATGTGGCATGCACCAGCAGCGGAGTGAAACGCAGGGGAGACGGCGTGCATATGGGTAATGCGGAGGCGAGCGGCATCTGCCACAGCTTCAGTGCGGACGGACGCTGTATCTCCCTGCTTAAGATTCTCATGACGAATGAGTGTATTTACGACTGCAAATATTGCATTAACCGCCGTTCCAATGATGTGAAGCGGGCGCTGTTTACGCCGGAGGAAATCTGTGAGCTGACAATGAATTTTTACCGCAGGAATTATATAGAAGGATTGTTTTTAAGTTCCGGCATTCTGGAGAGTCCGGATGTGACGATGGAACTTCTGCACCGTACGCTGTATCTGCTCCGGAACCGGTATCATTTTAACGGCTATATTCATGTCAAAGCGATTCCGGGAGCCGATCCGGGACTAATCTATGCAGTGGGACTGCTGGCTGACCGTATGAGCGTGAATCTGGAACTCCCTACTGCGGAGGGGCTTAAGCAGCTGGCCCCCAATAAGCACAGGAAGAACATTCTCACGCCCATGCGCCAGATACAGAACGGGATCGTGGAGAGCAGGAACGATGTGGCATTATATCGTCACGCGCCGCAGTTCGTGCCTGCAGGACAATCGACGCAGATGATCATAGGAGCCACGCCGGAGAATGACTATCAGATCATGGCGGTGGCGGAGAGCCTGTATCGGAAATTTTCCCTGAAGCGTGTGTTTTATTCCGCTTTTGTGAAAGTAAATGACGATAAACAGCTTCCGGCTCCGGCAGGAGGACCGCCGTTGCTCAGAGAACACCGGTTGTATCAGGCTGACTGGCTGCTGCGGTTTTACGGATTCCGGGCAGAGGAACTCCTGAGTGAAGCGCACCCCAATTTCAATATTCTGCTGGATCCGAAATGTGACTGGGCATTGCGGAATCTTCATCTCTTTCCGGTTGATGTGCAGCGGGCGGATTACAGGATGCTTCTGCGTGTCCCGGGGATTGGCGTGAACAGTGCCATGCGGATCATGCAGGCGAGGCGCAGCGCAACGCTAAAATTTGATGATCTGAAGAAGATAGGCGTGGTTCTGAAGCGTGCACTCTATTTTATCACCTGCAGCGGCAGGCAGATGTATCCCACCAGGATAGAGGAGGATTATATTATGAGGCATCTTCTGTATGAGAAGGAAAGGCTTCCGTTCGAGAGAGATCAGGTTACTTACAGGCAGTTGTCCCTTTTTGATGACGCCTCGTTTTATCAGGAAAAGGAGGCAGGCGAATGGAGGAGAATATCCTGATCTGTCAGGACAGTCTGGAGAGTATTTTCACGGCTGTATACTGTGCCTATGAATGGAAATGCGTACCGGAACGCACAAGGATACAGATCGGCGACGAAGAGAACCTGCGATTGTTTGCGGGATATCGGAATGTTGAGGCGGATGAGGTGCGCAGCACAAAGGTGATCCGTACCCTGCGCAGGAGATTCGGGGAGGATTTTTATTATACGGTCTGTCTGGCACTCTCAGGAACTGACAGGGAAAAGGCGGACGCCGTATACCATACGATCGCGATCGGGTTGGGGCTTACACGTCCGGAGACTGTCATGGAGCATCTGGCGGAGCCATGCGTGCACAGGGTATTTGTCCTAAGCAGGGGAGCAGGACGGGAGTATGATCACCTGCGGGGATTTCTGCGATTTTCAGAACTTGAGAACGGCGTGCTATATGCGCGGATCAAGCCGAAGAATCATTTGCTGCATTTTCTGGCGGAGCATTTCTCGGACAGGCTTCCGTCAGATGCATTTTTGATCCATGACGTCGGCAGAGAACTTTTTGCGGTGCATGAGCCGGGAAAGCCATGGTTTATGGTGCAGAATACCGGATGGCGCCTGATAGAAGAGAGCGGGGAGGAGAAATATTATCAGGAACTGTTCCGTCACTTCTGCCATAAAATAGCAATAAAAGAACGTGAGAACCGGAAACTTCAGAACCAGATGCTGCCGCTTAGATTCCAAGAATTTATGACAGAATTTCCTCAAAATGGAAAAGATAAATATTGATGCGTTAATGTACTAAAGCCGCTGTTGGGAAAAAATTACAAAATGAGGTTACAATTTGTCGATCTCTACAATATTTTGTGGATTGTACACGGAAAAGTACAAAGGATTGAAGGAATACATCTCTTTACTTTTGGGAAAAATGAGATATAATAGCTGATAACAGAAAATGTGTTAAGTAAGAGTAAATGCTGTGTAAGGTTAAGACACTTTTTGTTAAGCCTGAAAGGAATGGGTGATTTTATGGAAATGAAGCGTAATATCAAGCTGAGTCCGAGTGATGTGAAAGAGTTTGTCCGGATTGCATCCAAATGCGATTTTGACATTGATATTTTTTATAACAGTTTTGTTGTAGATGCAAAATCAATTCTTGGTGTTTTTGGTCTGGATCTGACAAAAGTGCTTACAGTGAGATACAGTGGCTATGATGACAGGTTTGAACAGATGCTGAATGGACTTGCCGTTGCGTGTTGAAAGTAGTTCCGGCTCACAAAATTGACTCCCTTAGACGGATGGGGTACACTCATCTGTATAGGGGAGTTTTTTTTATGCGCAGGGGCGCGGAGAGGAAGAGGCTGCTAAAGCAGCCCGTGGTTTACGTTTCACTCCGGTCGGCGCAGAAAGGAGGCAGGAGAATGCAGATCAGAATATCAGTCAGAAATCTTGTGGAGTTTCTCCTGCGTGGTGGTGATATTGACAACCGGAGAACGGCAGGGGCAGAGAATGCCATGTCGGAGGGCAGCCGGGTCCACCGTATGATCCAGCGGAGAATGGGGGCCGATTATCAGGCGGAGGTGCCGCTCAGTTATGTCCATGAAACAAAGGACTATCAGATAAAGGTGGAAGGAAGGGCCGATGGTATCATAGAAGGGGATGATACCTTTACGATAGATGAGATCAAGGGAACTTACAGGGAACTGTTTCGAATGAAGGGCCCCGTGCCGGTACATCTGGCGCAGGCAAAATGCTATGGTTATATGTACGGGATCCGTCATCCGGCAGAAACCGTACATATCCGCATGACCTACTGCAATCTGGACACAGAGGAACTGCGATATTTTGATTCCGAATACCGGTTCTACGAGCTGGAGCAATGGTTCCTCGATCTGATCTCGCAGTATCAGAAATGGGCGGATATGGAGTATGTGTGGAAAAAGAGAAGGCAGGAATCGATTCATGAACTGGTATTTCCGTTTCCGTACAGAGAAGGGCAGAAGGAACTTGCCGCATGTGTGTACCGGACGATCTACCACAGGAGGAAGCTGTTCCTGGAAGCACCCACAGGAGTCGGCAAGACATTGTCCACGATTTTTCCCGCCGTGAAAGCGGTTGGGGAGGAGAAAGCAGACCGGATCTTTTATCTGACAGCGAAGACGATCACAAGGACTGTGGCGGATGAGACATTTGCACTGCTCAGGGAGAGGGGGCTGTGTTTTAAGACGGTTCTGCTCACGGCAAAAGAGAAGATCTGTTTTCAGGAGGAGACGGAGTGTAATCCGGAGGCCTGCCCTTATGCAAAAGGGCATTTTGACCGGATCAATGAAGCGTTGTATGATTTGCTGACCAATGAGGTCAATTATCCGAGAGAGACGCAGGAGCACTATGCGAGGAAGCACAATGTCTGTCCCTTTGAACTTGGACTGGACGTGAGTCTGTTCTCGGACGGAATCATATGCGACTACAATTATGTCTTTGATCCGCATGCATATCTTCGGAGATTTTTCGGCGAGGGCGTGAAGGGAGAGTATATATTCCTGATTGACGAGGCGCATAACCTGGTAGATCGTGGCAGGGAGATGTACAGCGCTTCTCTTTGGAAGGAAGATTTCCTGGAGTGCAGGAGACAGATCAAAGATGTGGACAAAAAGATTGCCGGACAGCTTGAGAAGTGTAATAAAGAACTGCTGGCGCTCAAGAAGGAATGTGAGAATTATCGTGTGATCGAGATGTTCTCTCCCTTTGTCATGGCGCTTTCCAGACTGCACAGCTCCATGGAGCAGTTTCTGGAGGAACACGAGGACGGAACCGTGCCGGCACAGATCAGGAAGACGCTGCTTCAGTTTTTCTTTGAGATCTCTCATTTCCTGGACACGTATGAGCAGATGGATGAGAATTATCTGGCTTATACCATGCTCGAGGCTGACGGGAGGTTTCTGATCAAATTGTTCTGTGTGGATCCCTCGGTGCGTCTGCAGGAATGTATGGCAAAGGGAGTCAGTACGATTCTGTTTTCGGCCACACTGCTGCCGATCCAGTATTATAAACAGCTGTTAGGAGGAACAAAAGAGGATTATGAGGTCTATGCCAGATCAACGTTTGACACGAGGAAGCGTGCACTGCTGATCGGATCGGATGTCACGACACGGTACAGCAGGAGAGGACAGGAGGAATATCTGCGCATTGCCCGCTATATTCAGGAGACGGTTAAGAACCGGTTTGGCAATTATATGATCTTTTTCCCTTCTCACAGCTTTTTAAAAGAGGTGTATCAGATATACTGCGAATATTTCTGGGATCCGGAGACGCAGGAGCTCATCGTACAGGAAGGCTATATGAATGAACGTGCGAGAGAGGACTTTCTACGGAGATTTTCGGGAAATAACGAGTGTGATTTTACGGAGATGATCCGGATGGACGTGGAGATTGAGGAGGAGAAGAGTCTTATAGGCTTCTGCGTCATGGGCGGAATCTTCAGCGAAGGGATCGATCTGAAACGGGATAATCTGATCGGGGCGGTTATTGTAGGTACGGGGATCCCACAGGTATGTGCGGAAAGAGAACTGTTGAGGCAGTACTTTGATGGAAGAGGAGAATCCGGGTTCGACTATGCATACCGCTATCCCGGCATGAACAAGGTATTGCAGTCTGCCGGACGAGTGATCCGCACGGCAGAGGATGTGGGGATCGTGGTATTGCTTGATGAACGGTTCCGGCAGAGCAGCTATCAGCAGCTGTTCCCGAGGGAGTGGGAGACATACGAGAATGTGAATGCGGATACCATAGGGAGACGCATAGAGCGCTTCTGGGATGAGTGGCTGTGACAGCCATATGTTGGGGGAGTGGAATATTTCCAGTCAACATAATGTGATTTGACGAACTGTTATGTTCACAAAGAACAGCAGAGACAAAAGAGAAAAAAATGAGGTACTGTGTCAAATTTTGCGGGAATGACAGTCATTTTTTGTAGAAATGACACGAGTGACAGTGTGGATAACTTTGTGGAAATTGAGGATTTCTTGGCTTCGAGGACACAAAATTATCCACATGTCATTTTGAGTGTCAAAAAAGTTTGCAAGTCAAACTGCATAAATAATTCAAATAGAAATGATGGATGGTCTCCTTATGTAAACGAAAAAAGTGGAAAAATTTTGGTGACGATGCGACTTAAGAATATCTTAAAGATTTTTAGGAAGAAACCCTCTTGACAGATAATATTATACGGCATATAGTATCGGTACAGACAATATTATATGCTGTATAATATTGGATGAGGAAACGGTAGTATGAGACAATCCTACTATATGGTTTCATTGATAGATAATTGATAAATGGTTTCATGCTGCTTAAAAAAAGAGGAGGATACTATGGTATTTAATACGGGCGCAGCGCTGTTAGACGCGATCGTTCTGGCGGTAGTGTCCAGAGAAGCGGAGGGAACGTACGGATATAAGATCACACAGACGGTCAGATATGCCATCGAACTGTCGGAGTCTACCTTATATCCGGTTCTGCGCAGGCTGCAAAAGGACGGATGTCTGGAAGTGTATGACAGAGAGTACGGAGGACGTAACAGGCGCTATTATAAGATCACTGCCAGAGGGCAGGCCCAGTTGAACTTGTACGAGGGTGAATGGAGACAATACGCGTCAAAGATTACGGAAATATTTGAGGGAGGAATCAATACATGAATCGATTGGAATTTATGCAGAGACTGGAACAGGCGCTTGCGAATGTCTCTGAGGAGGAAAGGCAGGAAGCGCTGCAATATTACAGGGATTATCTTGATGATGCCGGTCTGACGGAGACGGATCAGGTCCCGGAGTCACTCGGCACACCGGAGAAGATTGCCGAGAGTATCAGAGGAAGCGTCGCAGGGGAGCCTGAATCGGGAAGCTTTACCGAGAGAGGCTTCGGGGTGGAAGACAGCGGAAATTATCCGGCAAAACGGCAGGAGAATTATTATGAGAATCAGACATCCTTTGTGCAGGACAGTCGGGAGAGCGGAAAGAAACCCGCAAACGGCTGGAAGATGATCGCGATCCTGCTGCTCGGGATTCTGCTTTCTCCGATATGGATACCGATTGGCATCTGCGTGCTGGCCCTGATTTTTACGTTCTTTATGATCCTGGTGGCACTGTTTGCAGCCCTCGTAGCGGTGGGAGTCGCGCTTCTGGCAGGAGGGATCGGTGTGGTGATCTGGGGATTTGCCCAGATCGGTGTGTCGGTTCCCGGAGCGGTCGTACTGATCGGAGCCGGACTTTTGATGACAGCTTTGGGATTTTTGCTTACTGTATTTTTCGGCTGGGTATTCGTGAAGGCAGTCGTGGCAATGTTCCGGTGGCTTGTGGCACTGTGCAGGAAACCGTTTCATAAGAAGGGGAACAGTGCAGTACAGGAGAAAGGAGGGGAGACTGCATGAAAACAAAAATCAGATTAAGCCTTTTTTGGAAGGTGATATGGAGTATTACGTTTGTGCTTGCCTTTCTGGGGCTTTTGCTCTGGATTGTGGGCAGTGCGTTCGGAGGCAATCAGGCAGCGCTGTCGCTGTGCCGCAGGATTCCGGAGTCGATAGAGGGATCGAGGACGTGGGAAAATGCAGCGGGATCGATCAAATGCAGCTGGGATATTAACAACAGCTTTCCTGTTATCTCGGGCAGGAGCTATGAGAACATGAATCTTGCGCAGGCGGATGAGGTGGACAATATTCTGATCGAAGCGGGCGGATGTGAATTTCAGATTGAGACATCGGAGAATGACAGCTACGGGATCACCACGACGGAAATCCTGGACGAACTGCAGTGCTATGTGCAGGATAGGACGCTGTATGTAAAGTGCGGCCCGAGGGTATGGCACGAGATGTCCCGTGACAGGATAGACAGGATCACCCTGTATATTCCGGAGGGAGTAAATCTTGAAAAGATGGAGATGGAGCTGGGAGCCGGTAATTTCACGGCTGACTGTATCAGCGCCGGAGAACTGGCAATTGCCTCGGGAGCTTCCAATGTGTCGATCGGAAGACTGACAGCGGAAGAGGTTTCATTGGAAATCGGAGCGGGCAATACAACGATCCGGGATGCCGAGATCGGGGAGCTTGGCGCAGAGGTCGGAGCAGGCAATTTCTCCCTGCAGGGTGTCATCAACGGTGATGTGGATGTCAACGCCGGCATGGGAACGGTATATCTTAATCTGGCCGGAAAGGAATCGGATTTCAATTATGATACGGACTGCGCGCTGGGCAGTATCCATATCGGAACGGTGGGAAGCATGGGCGTGTTTGCGGAAGGAAGGACGACCAATAACGGAGCAGTAAAAGAGATGGTACTGGATTGTGCATTGGGAGAAATTCAGGTGACCTTTGATCTTAAGTAAAAACAGGAGGAAAGAAAAATGGATAATGGTTATAAGAAGTTGAAGAGAAGCAGGAACAACAAAATGCTTTGTGGAGTATGCGCAGGGATTGGAGAGTATCTGAATATCGATCCCACGGTGGTGCGGATTCTGTGGGCGATTCTCAGCCTGAGCAGTGTCGGAGTAGGAGTGGTGGTCTATTTCCTGGCGGCAGTGATCGTGCCGGACGAAGACTAATTTAATGCAGACAATTTAATACAGAAGAGAAAGACAATTTTCCAAAACAACGCCTTCGGCAACGGGCACACCTGCCTGTTCGGAGGCGTTTACGCATGTGCGGATAAAATCGGCTGCCTTTTGCACGGAAGAACGGAAAGGGATCTGTTTCACTCCGTCCGCAGCCAGGATCGAGGCAAAGATATCGCCGGTGCCGGGCCTTGATTCCCCGTTGCAGGGTGAGTCGATCACAAAAGACTGTATCCCATCCGGTGTCTGTTCCATACAATAATTCCGGATGGTGTGACCGCGGTGGATGCCGGTGATGGCAATGCGGGATGGACCGAGAGCGAGGAGCCTGCAGCACAGCTCATTCAGAAAAGCGTCATCCGGAGCTGCGGAAGGAAAGGCGGTATCTGTGAGCAGACATGCTTCCGTCAGGTTGGGAGTAAGGATGGTGGCAAGGCAGGACAGTTCGCGGATCCGAAGCTGTAATTCGGGCGTGACAATGCGGTAAGGTCTGCCATTGTCTCCCATGACCGGATCGATCAGTATGACAGGTGAGTCGTTCCCTTCGGAGAGCGATTTTTCCCTGCTTTTGCGGATAAACTGACACACGATGTCACATTGCATGGAGGAGCTTAGGAAGCCGCAGTAGACACCGTCAAAGGAGATCCCCAGATCAGAGAGCCCTCTCAGAAACGGATCCAGTCCGTCTGTGAGATCCCTGTGATAATAGGTGGGAAATCCCATATGGTTGGAAAATACAGATGCAGGCACAGGGCAAGCCTGTACCTGCATAGCACTGATCACCGGGAGGACGACTGCCAGAGAGCAGCGTCCGAAGCCGGTGAGATCGTTGATGGTAATGATTCTTTTTGGGATTGTGGCAAAGCCGGAGGTCTCCGGTCTGTCGTAAGTCTGTTCCATGATCGATGTCCTTTTGAATCTTATTTGTCTTTCCCTATTTTAAGGAACAACCCGGATTTTTTCAAGGCCGGATAAAGCGCCATATAGATCAGTGTGGCAACGATCAGGGAAGCAACGGCATTGACTGCAGAAGAGGTTACGTTATAAGCGAGTACCAGCTCTGCGGCAGGCTTGCCGATGATGATCCTCTTGTACCAGTATCCGAAGAGCGGATCAAAGATGGCGTTGAAGAGAAGTCCGCAAAAACCTGCAATGGCTGTCCATCTCAGGATATGCTGTTTGTCGTCTGTGTGTGTGATCCTGCCGAAGCGGTGGGCAACAATGCCTGTGATCATACCGATGCAGAATTTTAAGATCAGTGTCTTGGGAGCATAAATAACGTATACGGGATCGAGCAGATCACCGATGGTCATGCCGATTGCGCCGCCGAGTCCGCCCCAGAAGCCGCCTAAGATCAGTGCGCCCAGCACACACACAGCATTTCCGAGGTGGAAGGAAGTATAGTCGCCGCCGGGAAGCGGGATTTTGATCTGCAAAAAGGTGAATACTACATAAGAAAGTGCTGCAAACAGGCCGGTGGCCGCAATTTTGAAGGTTTTTTCGTTTTTCATAATGTTCTCTCCTCGTTTGATTCGTGATTCAAAGTTGCGTTTCATGGAAAATGTATACATTTATTTTTATCTCATTATACAGAAAAGTGGATGCTCCAAAATAGCCAATTATATATTTTTTGACCATACCAGTTTTTGAAAGTTTTATGAAATTCGCGGAAGGAACATTGCTGAACGAAAAAATCCGGCGTAAAGTATGATTAGGAGAATGCAGGAATTCTTTGATCTGTCCAAAGGAAATACAAAGACGGAACAGACAGAAACAGGAACAGAAGTGGAAGGAAACGGAGTATGAAACGTTATAGAAAATATGTTTTGCCATACTGGAAGTATTTTGTGCTGGGGCCCATTCTGATGATCGTGGAGGTCATCGGGGAAGTATTTCTCCCGGCGCTGATGGCAAAGATCATTAATGTCGGCGCGGCTAATCATGATGTGCCGTACATTCTGATGACCGGTGGTGTGATGATACTGGCAGCGCTCGTTATGATGGCGGGCGGCATCGGAGGAAATTATTTTGCGGTGAAAGCGGCAGTCAGTTTTGCGGCTGATCTGCGGTGCGATGTGTTTGAGAGAGTACAGGATTTCTCTTTCCGCAATATTGATTCTTTCA
>CAMGRE010000035.1 GCA_946061355.1 uncultured bacterium
GGAAAAGAAAATGACACTTATGGAAGCAATACAAAACCGTCATGCCGTACGGGCATATGAGGAAAAAGAGATCGCGCAGGATGTTGTCCTGGAGTTAACGAAAGAAATTGACCGGTGCAATGAGGAGGCATCCTCCGCAATCCAGCTCATCACGAAAGATGATGAGGTGTTCAAGGGTCTGATGGCGCATTACGGCGGATTCCGGGGAGTCAGGAATTACATTGCGCTGGTAGGTACAAAGAGTGATGATCTGGAAGAAAAGATGGGCTACTACGGAGAACGGCTTGTGCTGAAGGCGCAGCAGCTGGGACTGAACACCTGTTGGGTGGCAGCTACTTATAAGAAGAAAAACTGTAAGGCAGTGATCGGGGAGAATCAGGAACTGGTCTGCGTGATCGCGCTCGGCTATGGGAAGACGCAGGGAACTCCGCACAAGTCGAAACCGATGGAGAAGCTGTGCAGAATCGAAGGCAGTATGCCGGATTGGTTCCGCAGGGGTATGGAGGCAGCGATGCTTGCCCCGACTGGTCTGAATAAGCAGGATTTCCTGATCATATTGGAAGGAAATGAGGTCAGATTCAAAGAATTAGGAAGCGAATACGCCAAAATAGATCTTGGGATCGTCAAATATCATTTTGAGATCGGTGCGGATTTCGCCAAAGGAGTTGTCAGATAGAGGAAACTGGTTCAAAATTTGTCCCCAAATAGAATATGTGACAGATGAAATTCTCTGAACTATAATAAAACACACGTTGTAAAACAAATGTTTTAATTGGTAAGGAGAAAGAAATGGAAGCAAATTTTCAACAATGGGTAGATAAGGAGAAAGAATGGATGGCGGGTTACCGCAAGAAAACGATGCGGACGCTGACACATATCACAGCGCCGTGCGTGATCATAGGACTGGCGCTGTTCTTTGGTGTGATGATGTTACTGTCGGGTCCGGTCAGTGAAGCGGTATATGGTGCGATCACAGGCGCCGTTTTTGGCGCGATCATCATGGGAGTCGTGATCCTGATCGTCAGTGCGGGAGCGTCAAACGGCCGCATGGAGAGAGCAATCACGAGTGCAGTACGGCAGCTTAACTTAAATGAAGCGGAACAGTATCAGCTGGCTTCCGAGATGCTGGAGGCAAGAGGAGACCGCTCAAAGGAGCTGGCATTTGAGAGCAAGGCTCCGAATTCCTCCAATCCGCTGCCGGTCTGTGTCACAGTGACAGAGCATTATGCATACATGAAAGGGGATTCGCCGCTGGTAAATATTATCCGCCTGTCGGATGTCGATCATATCGAGGCAGCGCAGGAGCAGCGTCAGGCAACGAGACGCGGATCACAGGTAAAGACAATCTATACCTTCAATGTGTATGCTGTCTGCTTCTTTGACAGGGAGGGCGGATCACTTGGAGGCTTCGGATTCTTTGATGAGAACCTTCGCGATCAGACCCTGAGGATGCTAGGACAATAGCACATCCTCAGGTTATACTTTTTCCCCAAAGTAATAAAATCCGTTGGAAGTATGTCCGTTCATTGTCGTAAAGGTAAGATGGTGGTATTCTGTTTGCTGGAAAGGGGATAAAAGTTCCCGGATCCATTCCTCGGAATGATGCCTCAGGACAGCGCCTTCCGGCAGTTCAAAGATACCGTATGTGCCGTAGCTTTCTTCAAACTTCTGATAGCGCGTGATATTGCGCTCGTCGGTGTTGAGCAGGAAGTCATTTACATACAGGACACCGTGAGGTTTCAAAACTCGGTGGATTTCGGAGATCAAAGCTTCCTGTTCGGAATTGTCATGGATACACGTCAGTACCGCAAAAAGGATGACCGCATCAAAGCTGTTGTCCGGATAGTCGATCTTGTCGGACGTTTTTACTTTAAGATCCAGATAGGGAAACGTATCATGACCGCGCTCGATCATGCCCTGTGAGAAATCGATTCCCGTCAGATGACGGTAGCCGAGCTGATAGAGTTCATTGAGCGTGCGCCCGTAGCCGCATCCGACGTCGAGGATCGCACGGTCTGTGGGAACCAGGCGGGAGAAGATCTCTGCAGGGAAGGGGAAAAGCCGGAATACCTGTTTTATCTGCTGAAGGGGCGGGCGAAATTATATCTGTCACACGAGAACGGGAAGATTTCGCTGATCAACTTTCTCTCAGCGCCATGCCTGATCGGAGAGATGGAGCTTTTGGATGAGAGGAAGCTTTCAAACGGCGTTAAGGCAGTTACGAAATGTGAGTGTTATGCGATCAGAACGGAAGAATGCAAAGGGGACCTGCCCCGCGACGTGAGGTTTCTGAATTACCTGTGCCGCTTCCTGTCTGAAAAGGCGACCGGGAACACTTCCAATTATGCCCGCAACCAGTCATACGTTCTGAAGAACCGGTTGGCGTTCTTTATCCTGGAATCCTCACCGGACGGCCTGTACCGGGAGAAGCATACGGAAGTGGCAGAGTATCTGGGTGTGACCTACAGGCATCTCCTCTATGTGCTGGCGGAATTTGTAAAGGAAGGCATTCTCGAGAGGAGCAGCAGCGGTTATAAAGTGAGAGAGATAGAGAGACTGAGGGAACTGGCGGAGAAGTAGAGGAAGATTTATATAGAAACAAAGTGAGAGGGGCGGCTGCGTAAAGCAGCGGCCCTTTTTCGCTCTTTTCAGTCATACAGAAATTTGATAGAATAAACCATATGGTAAAAATATTTTATGATAGCATTCGCAAACTGGATGAAGAAGCGATTTATGCCCGGTGTTACAACAGCCTCTCCGCATACCGCAGGGAGAAGGCAGACAAGGTGAAGTTCCCGGAGGATAAGAAGCGCAGTGTGGCAGCAGGCATGCTGCTAAATCAGGGGCTTTCAGAGTACGGGCTGCGGGAATGCGACATGGTCTATGGAACAAACCAAAACGGCAGACCCTTTTTCCGGGAGTATCCGCAGATTCGGTTCAGCCTCTCTCATTCCGGTGAGTATGTGATGGCAGCTTTTTCGGATGTGGAAATCGGCTGCGATATCCAGCAGATGAAGCAAACCGATCTGAAGATCGCGCAGCGCTTTTTTGCACCGGAGGAATATGCGTATGTCACAGGATGGAAGGAAGCGGCTGCGCAGGAAGAGGCCTTTTACAGGATCTGGGTTTTGAAGGAGAGCTTTCTCAAGGCGGTCGGCACGGGAATGGCGCTGTCCATGACGGATTTCTCCATCCAGATTCAGGAGGATCGTGTGATCGGTGTCAGGCAGAATGTGAATGATAAAAAATATTCGTTTGAAGAATATGATCTGATCAAAGGATACAAGGCTGCCTGCTGTGTTGAGATGTAGCATTAGGATACAAAACGGTCTGCTGCATAGAGGCCGTATCAGAATAGCTCATATCCGAATAAAAAACAAAACACGGAGGGGAATCACCATGAGAAAAAGAAAGATTATCACAAAACTTGCGGCGCTTGCGCTGTGTATCAGCATGTGTGCGATGCCGGTGTATGCTGCGGACACGGGACTTGCGTCCCATGTTACGCCTGAAATGTGCAGTGCGCAGTATTGGATAGACCGCACGCCAAATGCATATGATGTGGTTATGACGGCGGAAGAGATTGCGTCGCTCAATCAGCGTATCGCCAATACCGAAGAAACACATGTGAAGGATTTATCATCGGTTGATCCGGTTTTTGACGGAGTGAAGCTGGCAGAGGAATTGGCTTCCTTTAAGACGCCGTCTGCTCACTATATTGCGGGACAGCTCGTGCCGGACTGGTATTATGATATTCTCCGGTACAATATCCGCTCGGCGAACGTATCGGAAAAAATGTATGTAAAATACGGCTTCGTTGTGAATCAGACGGTGATGAAGAGCTATCCTTACAGGGAATATCTCTCCGATGCGGCAGGCGATGTCGAGTGGGATGACATGGCGAACACGGGACTCAATG
The DNA here is from genome assembly GCA_946061355.1 of uncultured bacterium. GTDB lineage: Bacteria > Bacillota > Clostridia > Lachnospirales > Lachnospiraceae > VSOB01. The sequence continues at coordinate 3,920 of CAMGRE010000035.1, forward strand.
TGAATGAGCCGGTGCTGGTTTATTTCTATAGCGGGGACGGCGGGTTTGCCTATGCGGAGAGCAGCTTCTGTACCGGCTGGGTTCCGGCAGAGGATATCGCGGTCTGCAAAGACAAGAGTCAGTGGGAAAAGGTAAAGAACGCGCAGGATATCCTGGTGGTGACCGGCGAGAAGGTCTATCTCGAGGCAGGTCTGACAGATCCCGATCTGTCGGAAAAAATGATGATGATGGGGACAGTGCTTCCGCTGGCGCCTGACAAAGACGGAAAGATTACCGGACGTCTGAGCTGGAATAATTATGTCGTGCTGATGCCTTCCAGAGATGAGAACGGATACTTTGTGCAGAAACGGGCGTTGATACCGGCAAACCGCGATGTGCATGTGGGATATCTTTCCTATACTACGGCAAATGTGCTGACACAGGCCTTTAAGGCGCTGGGCAACCGGTACGGATGGGGCGGTTCACTCTATGCGAGTGACTGTTCCGGTTATATACAGAACATATACAGATGTTTCGGGCTTAAGATCGCCAGGAATACGACGTGGCAGGGAGCGATGCCGGTGGCGGTTGCGTCGCTTGACGGACTTAATACGGAACAGAAGGCTGCACTTCTGGCCTGTGATGTGCCTGCCGGAAGTATTTTGCAGTTCAGGGGGCATGAGATGCTCTATCTCGGAAGTGTCGACGGGAAATATTATACGATCAACGATGTGAGCAGTCTGGTGGATCCCGAGGATACATCGTTGGAGGTCATTAGACCGAGGTCCGTGGTGGTAAACGATATGTCCACAAAGCGTGGCAGCGGAGTCACCTGGCTGGAGGCTATGGACAAGATCATTATGATCCGATAGTGCCGGAAAAAACAAAAAAGGAAACGTAACGGATGAATTATGTCATACTGGATCTGGAGTGGAACCAGAGCAGTCGGCCGGAAAATGAGATCAGGGAAATTCCTTTTGAGATCATAGAAATAGGCGCTGTCAAACTGAATAAAGACAAAGAGATGACAGGGGAATTCAGCGAGCTGATCCATCCCCACATCTATAAGGAAATGCACAGTTATACCGGGAAGCTGGTTCATCTGAAAATGAAGGAACTGGAAAAAGGTGGTGAATTTGCGGATGTCGCAGCCCGTTTCCTGGATTGGTGTGGGGATGATGTGATGTTCTGCACCTGGGGACCGCTGGATCTGACAGAGCTTCAGCGCAACATGGTTTACTACGGTATGAAGCCGCTTGCAAATGGACCGTTGCAGTTTCTGGATGTACAGAAGCTGTTCAGCATCGCATATGAGGACAGGAAGTCACGCCGTTCCCTGGAGTATGCCATCGATTATCTGCAGATTGAGAAGGATGTTCCTTTCCACAGGGCATTCAGCGATGCCTATTACACCGCCAAAGTGCTGCAGGGATTTCCGGATCCTGCGATCGAGAAAAATGTCTCTTTTGATATGTATGTGACGCCGAAGACGCGCAAGGAAGAGATCCACATTGTCTTTGACGATTATGCAAAATATATTTCCAGAGAGTTTGCGGATAAGCAGGAGGCGCTGCTTGACAGAGAGGTCTGCAGCACGAAATGCTATTACTGCCATCGGAACATCAAACGGAAGATAAAATGGTTTACACCGAACGGCAAGCATTTCTATAGCGTGTCCTACTGTGACAAGCACGGTTATATGAAAGGCAAGATCCGTATCCGTCATGCGAATAACGGAAACGTCTATGTTGTAAAGACATTGAAATTCATTGACGAGAAAAAAGCAATGGAGATCCGCGAGCGCCAGGAACGCGCGAGACAGATCCGCAAGACCAAGCGGAAACGCGGAAAATAAATAAGGAAAAAGGCAATAAAAAGTATTGGCCTAAGCAGATACAAAGGCAGAAATGCCGCTTTGCATGAAAGGAATGAAATAAGTGAACAAAAGAAGTTGCCGGCTGTTGGCGATGGTGGTAATGTTGTGTTTTTCGATAACAATACCATCATTGACAATACAAGCATCGGAACCCGATTCTATAAAAGAGATGATGGAGGAAGTCCTTGAACCTGCATGCAATTATGTGATACTGGTAAATAAAACGCAGAATATTGTGCAGGTTAAGAATCAAAAAGAGGATGGAACGGAAGAACTTGTAAAAACATTCGTGTGCTCTTGCGGAAGAAAGGGACATGGTACGCCGGCAGGGACCTTCAAAACATCGGATTATTACGAATGGCGGAGTCTGAAGGATGGCAGCTTTGGAAGATATGCCATTCGCTTTAACAAACGAATTCTATTCCATTCCGTGCCGTATGTATCTATGACACCGGATTCTTTGGAATGGGAAGAATATAATTTACTCGGTGAGGCCGCTTCTCTCGGTTGCGTTCGTCTGGCTGTTGCAGACGCAAAATGGATTTATGACAATTGCAGACCGGGAACGAAGGTTATCGTATATGAGTCTGAGGAAGAAGCTGTCGATAAGCCGGAAGCAGTCAAGATTCCTGAAGACAATCCTTTCCGGGGATGGGATCCGACAGATGAAAGCCCGGACAATCCATGGAGAGAGGTTCAAACACAAAATGCCTGCCCTGAGGCAGACATTTCATAATCAAAAATCAAAATCATCAAAAGGAGAGGTTCCCCTCTTCCTTTTTTTGTATCGGGTTCTTTTGCGTCTGCGTTTGGCAAACTGATAATTGTCGATCACGGCCTTGACCACGCAGACGAAAATCAGGATTCCCGCAATGCCGACAACCCAGAAGATTACAGTCTGGACATTGATGAACAGGACATCTTCATTATTCTGGGAACTGTTGTTTCCGGAAGATGTATTACCGGAAGTGTTATCTGATGCAACCGGAGCGTCAGAATCATCCGTCGCTTCCGGTCGTGACTCAAAGTCAAAGGTGGTGTCGAGTTCCTCCGTGGCAAGATCGACGGTGGCGGATCCCACGGGTATGCCGTGATAGGTGTACTCGATCGTCGCGATGGAATCCTCGGAAACCTGATCATAGGAAAGTGTTGACTGTGCATCGCTGAACACCGCAGTCACGGGGAGTACGATGTAATCAGACGAACTGATTGACAGGATCGGCTGAGATACACCGAAAATGTCATTGTCGGACTGGAAGAAATTGTTGTTGTCCACCGTATAGTTTGTCTCATTTGCCTTGATATTTAATGTCTGGAAATTGTCAAAGCCGTAATCGAACAGGGCGATTGTATCCGTAAACTGATGAGGCGATTCCTCCTTCATAACGACGCAGATCAGTTTCATGCCATCCTTCTGGGCGCAGGAGACGAGCGTCTGTCTTGCCACATCCGTGTAACCGGTCTTGCTTCCCACCAGATATTCGTAAGCGTGTGCTTTGCCGGGAAGCAGCTGATTCTTGGAGTGCAGATACAGATCATCGTCCGGCTGGGTAGGCGACTGCGGAATATGGTATTCGTAAGTAGAAGACATCTTACACAACAGTTCGTTGTCAAAAAACTTCCTCGCGATCAATGCCAGATCATAAGCAGAGGTATAGTGGTCATCATCATGGAGACCGTTCGTGGTCACAAAATGGGAATTTTCACAGCCGAGTTCCCTGGCGCGCTGGTTCATCAGATCCGCAAAGGCTTCCATGCTGCCGCTGACATGCTCACCGAGAGCATTCGCCGCTTCGTTGGCGCTGCCGACAAGGATGGCGTACATACACTGTTCCACGGTGATCTGCTCCCGCTCATCGAGGCCTGCATTCGAGCTGTCTCTCGGGATGCTGAACACTGCATCGTGGGACATTGTTACCGTCTCGTTCATCTGGCACTGCTCGGATCCGATCAGACAGGTGAGGATCTTGGTGGTGCTGGCGGGGTAGAGCTCTTCGTGGATATTTTTCTCATAAAGGATGGTGCCGGTGTTCGCTTCCATAAGGATCGCGCTCTCCGCTCCGACAGCCGGGCCGTCCGGCCAGTCCTCGTAACTGTTGGACGCGATGGGAAGGGACTTTCTCGCCTCTTCCTCCGCGGCATAATCGGTTACTGCCTGTGAAATAAAACCGGTTTGCAGAAATGTATAAGCAAAAAGAAAAGCGCTCATGATAAAGCAGACAAAACGCTTTTTGGAACAAAAATTCATCTTGACACCTCAATGAAAAGTATTGCTTTTATCATACACCATTTTTTGCAAAAAATATACTTCTTTTGATGTGCTTTGCATTTTTGGAAAAATAGTGTAGAATGATACAGAATACACTAAGAGACAAGCAGGAGAGGGCAAAATATGCGTTTGCGGAATATTCCGGGAGCGGATGAGATCATCGCGGCCAGTCCTTACGTCATTCCCGAACATGCGGATCAGAAAGGGCGCTGGCGGGAGACCTTTGGAAATGATCATCCCATTCACATAGAGATCGGAATGGGAAAAGGGAAATTTCTGATGACGATGGCGGCGCAGCATCCGGAAATCAATTATATCGGGATTGAGAGATACACGAGTGTGTTGCTGCGTGCCGTGCAGAAGATGGAGGAGAATCCCCTGCCCAATCTGCTTTTTATCTGTATGGATGCGGCGGATCTGCCGGAGATGTTTGATCGCGGGGAGGTAGACCGGATCTATCTGAATTTCTCCGATCCGTGGCCAAAGGACAGACATGCCAGACGACGGCTTCCCTCCAGAGAGTTTCTTGCGCGGTACGATCAGATCTTAAGGAAGGACGGATGGCTGGAATTCAAGACAGATAACAGAGGATTGTTTGATTTTGCACTTGAGGAACTTGAGCCGGCAGGATGGAAGGCGCAGCAGGTTACCTATGATCTGCATCATGATCCCGAAATGATGGTGGGAAATGTGATGACGGAATACGAAGAAAAGTTTTCTTCCAAAGGGAATCCCATCTGTAAATACATTATCTGTCGTTAACCGGATATGATATTTATTAATAGGAAAGGAAGGTACAAGCTATGGAGTACAAATTTACGGATCAGAATTTTGAAGCGGAAGTATTGCAGTCAGAATTGCCGGTGCTGGTTGATTTCTATGCGGACTGGTGCGGACCCTGTAAGATGATGGCGCCCCTCGTAGAGGAGCTGGCAGAGAAATATGAGGGTAAAATCCGGATCGGAAAGCTCAATATCGATGAAAATATGGACACGGCGCAGAAGTATCGGGTAATGTCCATTCCTACCTTTATTGTTTTTAAAAACGGAGAAAAAGTTGAAAGCACGATGGGCGCAGTGCCTAAGAGCGGGCTGGAAGCTATGATTGAGCGGGTGTTAGCGTAAGCTGATACCTGCTTTTCAGAGAGGAAAAGAAATGTTTATTTCATTTGTTGTTTTATGGATCATCTTTAATGGCGCTTTCACCTGGGAGATTCTGGCTTTCGGAATGGTGATTGCCGCTGTCATGTATCTCTTTGCCTGTCTGTGTATGGGATATTCTGTTCAGAAGGATTTCCGCCTGTGCAGATGTTTTCCTTATTTCCTGCGGTACATAGGGATTTTGATCATCGAGATCATAAAGGCTAATTTTTCAGCAATGCGGCTGATCCTTTCCCAGAGGGAGGAGATCCAGCCGGTGCTGGTCAAATTTCATGTCAATTCTCTGAAATCCAAGATGGCGCGGGTGATACTGGCAAATTCCATCACGCTGACCCCGGGAACGATCACGGTCTCCCTGAACGGGGATGAGTTTTATGTGCACTGTCTGGACAAAGATCTGGTGGAAGGACTGTGGGATGGCGTATTTGTGAAAGAGCTTCAAAAGATAGAAAGGGTGGTGGAACTATGAACGGACAGACGGCATTGGAGAGCGCTTATCAGGTAGTGTATGTGGGAGCTCTGATCATTCTTGCGGTGATGCTGATGCTCTGTCTGCTGAGAGCGATCAAGGGACCCCGTGTTGCGGACAGACTGGTTGCCGTCAATATGATGGGAACGATGGTCATGGTTATGATGGCGATTTTGACTGTCAAGATGAGGGAAGGATATCTGGCCGATATCGCCCTGATCTATGCCATGATCAGCTTCCTGGCGGTTGTGGTTCTCTCCAAAATTTATCTCGGGGTGTACCGGGAACATAAACATGAGGAAGATGAGAAAAAAAAGGAGGATCAATGACATGGAATGGTTACAGTTTGTGCTTGGCACGGTCTTTCTTTTGACAGGACTGGTGATTTTCGGAATTCAGATCTTCGGGGTATTCCGTTTTCATTATGTGTTAAACAGAATGCATGCGGCGGCGATCGGAGATACTCTGGGACTTGGCGTGTCGCTGATCGGGCTCATGATCTTCAGCGGGTGGAACTTTGTTACGCTGAAACTGTTTCTGATCATCCTGTTTCTGTGGTGTTCTTCACCGGTGTCATCCCATCTGGTGTCGCGTCTGGAGGCAGGCACCAATGAGCGTTTGGAGGAACATCTGGAGGTGGAAGAAAAATGAGCTTTTTTACATATCTTCTGATGGGATTTTTGATCGTGTGTGCGGTTTCTGTCAGTTTTTCCAAAAATCTGTTGAATTCCATTCTGATCTATATGTCCTTCAGTCTGGTGATGTCTGTCATATGGGCGATACTGGAATCTCCGGACCTGGCGATCACAGAGGCGGCTGTGGGCGCCGGGATCACCAGTGTTCTGTTTTTTGTAACGCTTAAGAAAATCCATGCGATCGACAGCAGAGCGGAAAAAAAGGAGGAGGAAAATGAGCAGAAGAAAAACGAATAAAGAATATGAACATACCTTTGCCTTTCGTTTTTTCCGCTGGCTGAACGGTGAAAAAGACCCTTATTTGAATGAGGTGGAGATGAAGCCGCAGCATTATGAGGGACCGTCTGACGAGACAAAGGCTGAGTGGGAGAGAGAGCATAAGGAAATGCTAGAGCGCGTATATGACACGGAACACAATGCGTTGTTGAAATTTTCTCGGATAGCGTATCGCGTGGCAGCAGTTCTCTTCTGTATCATGCTGGTGGCAGTTTTGCTGATTACCGTTTCGTATCTGCCTCCGGTGGGCAATCCGAATAATCCGGCAGACAATGTCGTGGCGGAGAGGTATATTGAGAAAGGACTTAAGGAGACGGGTGCGGTAAACATTGTCTCGGGCATGATCTTGACCTACAGGGCGTTTGATACTTTTGGAGAGACAAATGTGTTGTTTATTGCGACAACCTGTGTCATGGTGCTTCTTATGCTGGATGATGCTATCTTAAAGCGTCAGGAGGTAAAGAACGACAGACGCTTTGAGCCCAAGAACGATGCGATTCTGCAGGTGATCGCGATGATTCTTTGCCCGATCATCTTTATCTTCGGAATTTATGTGATTCTGAACGGTCATCTTGGACCGGGCGGCGGTTTTTCCGGCGGTGCAATCATGGGTGCAGGTCTGATCCTCTATGTCAGCGCCTTCGGCTTTAAGAGTACACAGCGGTTTTTTAATGAGGAAGTTTACAAGGTTGCCAAGATCACGGCATTGTGTATGTACGGTCTGATCGGCTCGTACTTCTATTTTACCGGCGGAAACGGAATAGAAAATCATATTCCGCTGGGAATTCCGGGACATATTTTGAGCAGCGGAATCATTCTGCCCATCAATATCTGTGTGGGGCTGGAGGTTGCCTGTACCATGTATGCATTCTATGCGCTGTTCCGAAGAGGAGGGCTGTAAAATGGGAGTGAATCTTTTTACCAATTACGGTGAGGCCGTCGCGATGATCCTGTTCGGGATCGGGTTTGCCAACCTGCTGCTGCAGACGAATCTGATAAAAAAGATCATCGGTCTGAATATCATGGATTCCGCAGTGTATCTGTTTCTGGCGGAAAAAGGATATGTTGTGGGCAGGATCGCGCCAATTATCACAGACGGGGTTCAGAGTGTTGAACGATATGTGAATCCGATCCCGAGCGGACTGGTGCTGACCGGTATCGTGGTATCGGTGTCTGTCAGTGCGCTGATGCTCTCGATCACGATAAGGCTGTATCAGCGGTATCACACATTGAATCTGGATGAAATTTCTCTCCAATTAAAGAAGGAGGGAAGATAATGGATATCATCAGAAGTTTTCCGGGCATGTCGATCATGCTGTGCCTGTTTGCCGGTATTATCAGTTCCGGAATGAAGAGAAAGGCAGCCTGTTATCTGAACAGTGCATTGATTCTGGCTGTGACAGCGATGAACGCAGCTGTGCTGTACTACACGGTTGTGACAGGAGAAGCGTTTGTGTTTGTCATGGGTAAATTTCCGGCCCCCTGGGGAAATGAACTGCGCGCCGGTATGCTGGAAGCTGCGGTAGCGGTACTTTTCTGTGTCATTATGCTGTTATCTGTCTGGGGCGGCAGAAAGAAACTGGACGAGGAAGTGGAAGCGGGAAAACATAATCTCTATTATGTCCTGTTAGATCTGTTGCTGAGTTCCCTGTTAGCTCTGGTTTATACGAATGACCTGTTCACAGCTTATGTGTTTGTGGAGATTAATACGATATCGGCATGCGGTCTGATCATGATCCGCCAGATTGGGCGGACGCTTGAGGCGGCAGTGCGCTACATGATCATGAGTCTGTTGGGTTCCGGTCTGCTGCTTCTCGGGATCTGTATGCTGTATGACCTGACAGGCCATCTGCTGATGTCGGATATCCATGAAGGTGTCCTTCGTGCGGCGGCTGTTCCGGAGTACCGGATCCCGCTGGTCGTAAGTATTGCGCTCATGGTCATCGGCCTTTCTGTCAAGAGTGCGCTGTTTCCCTTCCATGCATGGCTTCCGGATGCTTACGGTTATTCCACGGTGTCTTCAGCGGCGATCTTGTCGAGTCTTGTGTCCAAAGGATACATATTTCTGCTGATCAAGATTATTTACCGTGTGATCGGATTTGAGTTTTTCTGTAATACGCATATTATCAATGTTTTGTTTATTTTCGGAATTGCCGGTATTATATTCGGCTCTTTGAGTGCGATCAAAGAGAATGATATCCGGAGAATGATCGCGTTTTCTTCGGTGGCACAGATCGGGTATATCTATATGGGGATCGGACTGGGTTCAGAGTGGGGTATGGCAGCCAGCGTGTTCCACATTTTTGCCCATGCGCTGGGCAAGGCGCTGCTGTTTATCGCGGCGATCGGGCTCACGGATGTGTCCGGCTGCAGCAGAAGATTTATTGAGATCACGGGATCCGGCTACCGCAACAAGGTGGCAGGTCTCGGATTTACGGTCGGATCGCTCTCTATGGTCGGTATTCCCGTCTTCGCAGGGTTTGTCAGCAAGCTGATGTTCGCCAAAGCTGCGGTGGGCGGTTATGAGAAAATGCTGCCGACGCTGATTGCCCTTGCGATCAGTACGATCCTGAATTCGATCTATTTTATGAAGACTGTGATCAGAATCTACACACCGAACCCGGATGCGTCTTACGGTTCCGTGACGATTGGCGGGGAGAAGCAGTATGCTCTTGTGATCATATTGTTTGTGGTGTTCAATATCTTTTTCGGAATGATGTCGCAGCCGATCGCGGACGTGATCCACGCCGGCATTGCGGTGCTTGGATAAGGAGGAGAAATGAAAGAGACATTTTTGATTATGATTCCTGTTCTGATTCCCATTCTGACGGGACTGTTCCTGTTAGTTAATCCGGCGCTCAAAAAGAGAAGCGTGCTGCTCGGGATTGTATCGGCAGGGCTTATTGTGACAGCGGTGTCAGTATTTGCGGTGATCCTGGGAGAAGGAGACAGCTTTACTCTGTTCTATCTGACCAAGACACTGCCTGTCTATTTTAAGATTGACGGAATGGGACGGCTGTTTGTCACAGTGGTTACGATCGTTTGGGTGGCAGCAGGCTTTTTCTCCTTTGAGTATATGAAGCATGAGGAGAATGAAAAGCGCTATTTCGGCTTTTACCTCATTACATACGGTGTTTTGATCGCGCTTGATTTTTCCGGAAATATCGTTACATTTTATATGTTTTATGAATTGATGACGCTTCTGTCCATGCCGCTCGTTCTCCATAACGGAAGCAGAGAGGCCATCATGGCGGGGCTTAAGTATCTGTTCTATTCCTTCTGCGGTGCTTACATGGTGCTGTTCGGGTTATATTTTGTGTATCGTTTTTCCAATACACTTACGTTTACGGCGGGCGGTGTACTGAATCAGGAATTGATCAGTGGAAGAGAGCCGTTTCTGTTGTTTGTGGTATTCCTGATGATCCTTGGCTTTGGTGTGAAGGCAGGTATGTTTCCCCTTCACGGCTGGCTTCCCACGGCGCATCCGGTGGCTCCGGCTCCGGCGTCGGCAGTGCTGTCCGGTATTATCGTAAAGGGCGGTGTGCTGGGAATCATCCGCACAGTGTATTATCTGTTCGGCGCTGATTTTATCAGAGGAACGTGGGTGCAGACGGTCTGGCTTTCCCTTACGCTGTTTACCGTGTTTATGGGTTCCATGCTTGCTTATCGCGAGAAGGTGTTAAAAAAGAGGCTGGCGTATTCGACGGTCAGCCAGTTATCTTATATTCTGTTTGGACTTGCCCTGCTCAATCCGATCGGGCTGGAGGGTGCATTGCTGCACGTGACGGTACATGCCTTTGTAAAGAGTGCGCTGTTTCTCTGCGCGGGCGCTATTATCTATAAGACGGGGACGACGCAGGTGGATGGACTTTCCGGCATCGGAAAGCAGATGCCGGTCACGATATGGTGTTATACGATCGTATCGCTGGCGCTCGTCGGAATTCCGCCGACGGGAGGATTTTTAAGCAAATGGTATCTCTCTCTGGGGGCTTTGGATACCGAAATTCCGTTTTTTAGCTGGTTTGGACCGGCAGTGCTGCTGTTAAGTGCCCTGCTCACAGCCGGGTATCTGCTGCCCATTACTGTGAAAGGATTTTTCCCGGGCAAAGATTTTGATTATGACCATCTGGAGAAAAAAGAACCGTCAAAGTTTATGGTGATACCGGTCCTGGTATTGGCCGTTCTGGCGACGGTGATCGGAATGTTTCCGGCGCCGGTGCTTTTCTTTCTCACAGATATGATCGGGAAGCTTGTGTAGGGAGGAGCTGAGAAAAGATATGAAACCGGTTATGATGTCGATTGTAGTTCTGATCCCGTTTCTCACAGGCATTCTGATCCCCCTGC